>CAUZVJ010000059.1:0-10787 GCA_963583225.1 Verrucomicrobiia bacterium | reverse complement strand
TATCTGCTTTGTTTGTCGTTCCTCATGTGCGTTGCATCGGGACGGGCATTGGGGGCTGACGACTTGTGGGCAAATCCGATTCTGGAACATTGCATGATTAAACCGCGTTGATCTGCTGGAGAATCCAGTCGGCGGCCATTCTGTCTGCCCCGTCGGGGATTGTGTGGCCGTCATTCTGACATGAATTCCCGCTTGGCCAAGCGCAATGCTAGTGCCGCTTCAGAAGGACATCCTTGAAGATGACGTGCATGCCGTGGCCGCTGTGCAACTGGAAGGCGATCTTGCCGGCGTCAATGCGATCCTCCGGATTTTCGTCGATCACCTTCGAGGCGACCTTGCTGTTGATGGTGAACCACATCGCGTTGCCCCTGGCGTAAACGTGCACATGGTTCCAGTTGCGTTTATTGGCGTCGGTCGACTCAAACGCGCTCTCGATCCGCTCGGTTTTGCGTTTGTTGCCGGGCAGCAGCGTCACCTGCTCGCCGCGCTTGGCCAGATAGTCGCCGCGATGGCCGGGATGAAAGTCCCACGCGCCCAACACTTTTTCTCCGATGCCCACGTGGCCGATGTCGACATGGTAACCCTGCAGCGGGTGCGACTCGGAATCGTGCTTGATGCTGCGCACCTGCAGGCCGGTGTTGCCGTCGGTCACCAGCTTGTAATCGAACTTGAGTTCAAAATCTCTCAGGTCGCCACCCTTCCACATCAGGTAAGAGCCCTTGCCGGAGCTGCGGCCGATGAGTTGGCCGTCCTTCACCGACCAGTCGTTGGCCAGGTTTTCCGGGAAGCAATGCCAGTCGGCCAGGCCGTTGTCGGTGAGGATCGGCTCGAAGCCGCCGTCCGGCTGAATAACAAAGACTGTCTTGACTCCCAAACACCCCACCCACAAAGCGGCGGCCAAGGTAGTGACCCAAAGTGGCTTCATGCCGCGAAAAGATCACAGAGTGATAACGGTTTTTCAAACTGTCTTTTTATGAGTTGACGAGTTGGATAGGGAAGATTTTAAAGGTTGACAACTCAATTAATCAGTTGATAGGTTTTCTTCAGTTCGAGCTGTTAATTTTTTCGATAATACGTAGTTGAAAATTAATGATTTAACCTTTTAAAGAAACGAAAAATGAGCAATATACGTCACCGAAGGGGATCACACTAATGACTGCGATGAAGATGCGACCGTGGGGGTTGCTGGTGCTGTTGTGCCTGCCCGTGATGGCGGCCGCGCAGGAGACCGACGGGACGGTTGTTGTCGTATTGGATTCATCGAACCGCATCACCGATACGGATGGAAAAACGTTTTTGGATGGGGGTGCGTTTCTTCTTCAGCTTTATGCCGGGCCGACGGAGGCGAAAATGATTCCGGCGGGTGAGCCGGAGACTTTTGGGGCTGGGAAATTCGCCGGTTCAAACCACAAACCGGGCCAATCAAAACCAGAATACAAACTGCCGAATGTCGGTCAGGGGGTGATAGCCAAGGCACGGTTGCATGCCTGGGAAGTTGCGGCTGGGGAAAGCTATGAAGTCGCCAAGGCGAGGGGAGGCAAATACGGCGTTTCGGAAATCGTATCGGTGATGACCGGCGGCTATGATTTGATCCCTCCCGGCATTCCCGGTTCCATTAGTCCCAAAAGCTTCAGCCTGACCGATGCGGGAGCAGGATTGATTGCCAAGCAGCCGGTGTCGGCCTATGTCGTGCTTGGCCACGCGGGTGAACTCTCCGTGGTCACGACCTCGCCGGAGAAGGCAACGTATCAATGGCTGAAGGATGGTGTGGAGTTGCCCGGAGCCACGGCCGCAACACTGAAGTTTGACCCAATAACCGCGGATGATCTTGGCGAGTATCGCGTGGTGGTGCGGCAGGCCGGCTTGGCCAAGCTGAGTGTTGCGGCGGTGGTGACGGTGCAGCGCTTGGCCAAGGGCGGCACGGTGTTTTTCAAAAACCGCTTTCAGACGATGGGTTTCGATGAACCCATCTTAGATGCTGACGGGAGCACGCGACTTGAGGGAAGCGGTTTTCTTGCACAACTTTATGCGGGTGTTCAATCGGATTGGTTGATGCCAGTTGGGGAACCGGTGTCGTTTGGAACAGGCAGGCGGGCCGGATATCTGGATGTGTCTGCCACGGCTCTGGCGATTCAACTGCCCAACGTGCCACCCGGCGGTGAGGCGTTTTTTCAAGTCCGCGCCTGGGAGTCTGTTGGCGAGAGCTACGACGAAGCATTTGCTCGCGGCGGCCGCGTGGGAGTGTCGAATGTTTTCAAAGTCAAAACCGGCAACGACGGCGAGCCACCCGAGTTGCCGGCCATGCTGAACGGGCTGGAGAGCTTTTCTCTCGCTTCGGAGTTTCTTGTCGAGCACCCGGCGGGTGGTTGGTTCCTGGCGGGCGATGAACTCGAGTTGCGTGTCGCCGTGTCGGATCCGGTGGGCGTGGTGACGTACGAATGGCGGAAAGACGGGGAGGCGCTGCCGGGCGAGAACAGCGCGACGCTGCGCCTGGCCAAACTCTCCGAGGCCGACTCGGGTGTGTACCAGGCACGGGTGCGAAACGCGAAACGCGACCGGATGAGCATCTCCGCCGTGGTGAAAGTCTGGCCACGGAAGAAGGGTGCCTCAATCGCGTTTGCCAATCGCGTGCAGGGGCGTCAGTTCTTTTCGCCGATCGTGGATCATGCCGGCAATCCGCTCGCCGGCGACAGCGAGGGCGGCTCAATCGTGGCTCAGCTTTTTGCCGGGCCGGTCGATGGCGAACTTGCCGCGGTCGGCGAGCCGGTGCCGCTCGGCTTGGGTGATGATGCCGGTTACCTGGCCGACGATGGCACGGCGGTCGGCATCCCCGACGTGGCCCCGGGCGAAACCGCCGCCGTGCAGGTGCGCGTGTGGGACAGCGCGAAGGGTGATTCCGTGCAGGCCGCGTTCGAGAACGACGGCCGCATCGGCGTATCGGAGATCGTCGATGTCGTCACCGGCGGCAGCGAGGCCAATCCGCCCCCTACCTTTATCGCAGGATTGGGCAAGATCAAAGTCAACCGGCTGACGTTTGGCAAAATGGATCCAACGACGATCCTTTTACCTTCAACGGAAAAAGTTATTCCCTACAAAGGAAAATATCGGTCTTTGATGACTCAAAACAGTCAGTCGGTTTTGCCATTTGAGATTTTTGGAGGGAGTCGTTTGGAAACCGAGGTCCAACTTTATGCCTTTAAAACTTTTCATCTGCCAACATCGGGAGGAGGTGAGGTTGAGATATGGGTGAAAAGCAACGCCGCCGCACTGACGCTGACGCGGCTTGGCCTAGCAGAACCGGATGAGCCTGTTGTCATTGAGAGTAACTGGATCGAGAACATCCAGCTTGGCCAAGCGGGCGAGTACCGGATGACCGCTTGGCTGAACGGCGTGCCGCTGCCGGGGCCGAAGATTCAGGTTAACGTCCATGCGATCCCTGATGGGGCTTCGTTGTCGTTTTCCAATCATGAAGATGCGCCGGTCATCGACGCGAAGAGGAATTATATTTCCGGTGCCGCTTTCCGCGCTCAGTTGCTGGCCGGCTTGGATCCGAAAAACCTGTCGCCTGTGGGTGAGCCTCTGCCTTTTTACCAGTCCGGTTTTTGGCGTGTGGAGGATTTAAACATCGTCGTGATCCCCAACGTGACTCCGGGCGAGAAAGTGTGGGTACAGGTGCGCGTGTGGGAAACCGCCGAGGGCGAACCGGAGTTTGCACATGCAGAGGAGGCGGAGCGCTTGGTCGGTGATTCCAACGTGTTCCAAGTCGTCACCGGTGGCGCGGGCGATCCCCGAACGCAGCCAGCGACTTTGGATGAATTGAAAACCGTTGTCGTTCGTAAACCGGATCCAAAGTTTGTGCTGATCGATGATCCCGGTGAAACGTCGACCAGCTCCGTTGAGGATGGCGAAGAGGGTGAAATTGTCGTCATCGATGCTGGCGACTTTTCCGGCAACCCCCCCACTGACATCGACGAGGACAGTGGGGTGGGCGATGCGGGCGGATTTGGGCGGACGGCGGTTCGCTACGGCCGCGGCCGCGGCGCAGGGGTACGCTTGGTTTTGAAGGAGGGCACGAAAGGCAGGGTGGCCATTGAGACGTCGGAGGACTTGAAGACATGGTCGACGCTCGGCAGGACGCCTGCCGGCGATGGCGTGTTTGCGTTCGATGACAAAACGGCGGGCGGCCACGCCGCTCGTTTTTATCGGGTGACGGATGCCGACGGCAACGTGGTCTCGACAAGAGCAACCGGTTACGCCGAGGTATATTTCCCGACCGGCTTCACCTTGTTCACCGTGCCGTTTGTGTTCGGCGAAAACATCGTCACGGAGTTGCTGCCGGTCGTGCCGGAGGGGTCGATGCTTTACGTGCTCGAGCCGGACACCGGCTTTTACACGATCAACAGTTTCGACTGGGGCGAGTGGGACACACCGGACATGATCCTGCCGCCGGGTACCGGCGCATTTTTCCGGAATGATTCGGATAGCGATGTGCTGATCCCGCTGCGCGGCGCGGTGCCGGAGGGGTTGCTGGCCGCGGATCTCGGCGCACGCTGGGAACTGGTCGGCTCGCCGGTGCCGCAGGCGGGCCGGGTGGACGCCGACCTTGGCCTGCCGATTGGCGAGGGCGATCTCGTCCTGCGCCTGCCGCCGGGCGGGAGCTATTTGACGCACCGTTTCGAGGGTGGCCAATGGCTGGAATCGGAGGATGACGGCTATCATGGCGTGCCGGAGGTGCGGATTGGCGAGGGGTTTTGGATTTACAAACCGGAGCCGGCCAAGTGGATTCGAGAGTTCCACATCGGCGACTGAACACTTGGCCAAGCGCTGCGGGGTTGACCGGAGGGCTTGGTGGTGATAACCGGCTCGAAGCCGCCGTTTGGCTGAAAGACGATGACTGTTTTGACTCCCAAACACCCCGAAAAAAACGTGGCGGTCAACGCGGTTAAGATGAATCGTGCCTCCATTTTCCTTCAGCCTTGAGTACTTCGTGTGATTTGGCTCCATGCCGCCGGAGGAGCGTGGCGACATTGTCGTGTTTGTTGCGTTTGGCCTGATCAAGCAGAGACCACTTCCACCAGGTGGCATTCACATCGCCTCCCTTGGAGAGTATGAATTCGACCGCTTCAAAATGCCCATTGATCACTGCATAATACAAAGCTGTGTTGTTGTGCCATCCTTTCTCGTGGACGTCAGCGCCTTTTTCGGATGAGTAATTCTATGATGTCTTCCCACCCATTTTCAGCCGCTGAGTGAATGAAGGATCGCATGAAATCTTTTGACTTTATATTCACGCCTTTCTCGATGAGGGCCTTGACGACAGCCTCCTGTTTTTTTTCAAACGCTACTTCCAAAATTGACTTATCAAGGCCATCCTTTAAATTTATATCTGCTCCATTTTTGATAAGCAACTGGGCAATTTCTGTGTGCCCTTTAACCACTGCTACCCAAAGTGGTTGTTTTAGCTCGAGCGCAGCGGTCACGTCGGCAATGACGCTGGCCCAGTCGTTATTTCCAGATTTCTCAACTTTGGATTGCTTAATGTTTACGTAGGCCCCCTTCGAAATGAGATACTTAACAATTTCTATGTGCCCATTATCCACTGCACCCCAGAGTGGTTGATCGTCATAATCGATAGTTTGCCCCGAGTCGTCATCTTCAGATTTTTTGGTTTTAGGTTCACGGATATTCACTTTGGCGCCTTTTAAAATTAGATACTTTACAATCTCCATGTTGCCATTAGTTGCGGCGAAGTAGAGCGGAGTCCTTTGGTAATAAGTTCTTGTGTCGATGGGTTCTCCCGTATAAATAATGTGCTTTACTTTTTGAAGATTCCCTTTGCGAGCGGCGCGGTGAAGTTGCGTTCTTCCTGCAGGCATCAATTTGAAAAATATCCCAAACACGAGCGAACCTATCAGGCTTGCTTTGAATATGGTTAACATTATGAAAGCGTTTGAAACTTCTTCTCCGCATATAGTGCAATATTCGGTATCTTCAGCGGGATCGTCATAACCGCGATTAACGACTATTTTAGGATCAGGTTCGAATTTTTCACAATCTTCACAGTAATAACTGTTGAAGTAGTTAAAAATATCGGTCGACAAAAGCGCACTGGTAACTTTACTGTCGCAAACGTGACATAACATTGTTTCCTGCCCGTGGGATCTGTAATAGCGCTCACAGGTTTCACAGTAATGCGAATCAGTTAGAAGTTCATAATCCATGGGGAGATACCCCAAAAAACAGCAGCAATTAACCACAAATACCAACACAAAAACGCTGTAGCAACCCTGCAAATTGTCTTTTGTTTTGAATTTTTTTCTCATGACGTAATGATTAACAATCGAAAAATCTGTCATATCACGGACAGACTGTCAAGCGGGTTGATTATTGGCTTTGGCGGCGATCTCTTTTGCCAGCGACCGGGCGGTGGTCCATTTGCCGCCGAAGACGGTGATGACTTTTTCGTGTTGCTCGATTTTGTATTCCCGCGTGGCTTTGTTTGGGTTTTTGTGGGACTTGAGCAACGGTCGCAGCCCGGCGAACGTTGAGAGAATATCCAACTCGCCGATGGGGTTGTCGAACGCATCGTTGTACGCTGTGATCAAATAATCCGATTCGCTTTTGCTGCACACGACCGGCTCGTCCGGCTCCGCCCGCACCTCCGTCGTGCCCAGCAAAGTTTTGCCCTGATACGGCAGGACGAAGAACAACCGGCCGTCGGTTTTCGCTGTTAACATCATCCCGTGTTTTGTATTTCGATCCAGCAACAGGTGACTGCCGCGCACCAGGTCCAAATCGGTTTCGTGGGGCAACCCGCTTTGCTTGAGCAGCTCCACCGCCCAAGGCCCGGCCACGTTCACCACGCGATCGTATTGCGCTTGGCTCCCCTGAATCTCAACCGCACCGTCTGCCGTGATACGGTCCACCGGAGTGTGTTCGCGCACGGTGACACCGGCGGCCTTGGCCTGTTCCGTCGCCCACAGGCCAAGCGCGTGATCGTCCATCTGCCCGTCGTAAAAAAGGTACGCACCCTTCAGGCCGTCGCTCTTCAGATTGGGCATGCCTTCGGTTAATTCCGCACAACTCATCCAGCGATGTTTGCCAACCCCGTATTTGCCGGCGAGCCGATCGTATAAAACCATCCCCAGCTTGATCGTCCAACGTGAGCGCGGGGAACCCTGGAAGATCGGAAACAGGATGGGGATCACTTGAGTGACGTCGGGCGCGGCTTCCAACCACCATGCCCGCTCCCGCAGCGACTCCCGAACCAGCGAAAACCTGCCATGCTCGAGGTAGCGCAATCCGCCGTGCAACAGCTTGGTGGACGCGCTGCTGGTCGCGGACATGACGCTTGATATCTCGATCAACTCCACCGCGTGCCCAGCCTTGGCCAACTCCCACGCAGCCATCACCCCGTTGATCCCTCCGCCTATGACAGCAATTTTAATAAGCTTAATATAATTTGTCCCTGTTCCCTGGCGGCCATAGTCATCGCGCCGCCGCCCATTTTCAAGCCAAGGGGATTGACCCGGCGGCCCGGCGGTGAAACGGTTCGCCGACTCATGAAGGCGTTTTCGATTTTATTTCGTTTGGCGGTTGCAAGTGTGTTGCTTGGCTTGTGTTCGCCCTTGGCCAAGGCGGCGGAGGTGGAGCGGCCCAACTTCATCATCATTTTCTGCGACGACCTGGGCTATGCGGACATCGGGCCGTTTGGCTCGGTGAACCACCGCACGCCCAACCTCGACCGCATGGCGGCGGAGGGGCGCAAGTTCACCAGCTTTTACGTGACGAGCGGCGTCTGCTCGCCGTCGCGTTCGTCGCTGATGACCGGCTGCTATCCGAAGCGCGTCGGCCTGCACCAAAACGAGAAGGGGCAGGGTGTGCTTTTCCCCGGCAACCAGCGCGGCCTCAACTCCAGCGAGATCACCGTTGCCGAGGTGCTCAAGGCGCGCGGCTACGCCACCGGCATCGTCGGCAAATGGCACTTGGGCGATCAGCCGGAATTCCTGCCGACGCGGCAGGGTTTCGACTATTACTTTGGCATCCCGTTCTCCAACGACATGGGGCAGAAGGATCGGCCGACCAAGTCGTACCCGCCGCTGCCGCTCTTGCGGATGGAGAAGGTGATCGAGGAGGAACCGGATCAGCGGCTCATCACGCAGCGTTACACGCGGGAGGCGATTGCGTTCATCGAGCGCAACAAGGCCTGGCCGTTTTTCCTCTACCTGCCGCACACGATGCCGCACTGGCCGCAGTACTCGAGCAAGCGTTTCGCCGGCAAGTCGGCCAACGGCAAATGGGGCGACGCCGCGGAGGAGATCGACTGGTCCACCGGCGAGATTTTGAAGGCGCTCAAGGCCAACGGCCTCGACGAAAAGACGATGGTTATTTTCATGTCCGACAACGGCGGGCCGACGCGCCACGGCGCGAGCAACAAGCCGCTCAAGGGAGGCAAAGGCTCGACATGGGAGGGCGGCCACCGCGTGCCGTTCGTGGTGCGCTGGCCCGGCGTGATCCCGGCCGGCACGAGCAGCGACACGATGGCGACGTCGATGGATCTGCTGCCGACTTTGGCCAAGTTCGCCGGCACCAAGCCGCCCGGCGACCGCAAGCTGGACGGCAAAGACATCGCCCCGCTGCTCCTGGCCAAGCCGGGGGCGGCGACGCCGCACAAGGCGTTTTACTTTTATTCGCGCGGCCAACTGCACGCCGTGCGCAGCGGCGACTGGAAGCTGTTTTTCACCCGGGGCAAACAGGCGCCCAAGGGCCGGCCGGCGGCGCTGTACAACCTGGCCAGTGACATCGGTGAGGCGAGCAACGTGCTCGGCGATCACCCCGCCGTGGCCAAGCGCCTGGCCAAGCTGGCCGAGGGGATGCGGGCCGACCTCGGCGATGACCTCACCGGAGCCAAGGGCAGCGGCACCCGCGAGCCCGGTTTCGTCAAGGACGCCAAGCCGCTCACAAAGCGGAATATTCGTTGATGAGCTGCTTTTTTTCACTCACCGTTATCGCGTTAACTTTGGCGCTTGGCCAAGCGGCCGAAGTCGAGCGACCCAATTTTGTTATCATCATGTGCGACAATTTGGGCTATGGCGACATTGGGCCATTTGACAGCAAGCTGCATCGCACTCCCAATCTAGACCGGATGGCGCGGGATGGGATGCGGCTCACGAGTTTTTACAGCGCGAGTGGTGTCTGCACGCCGAGCCGGGCGGCGTTGATGACCGGTTGCTACCCTCGGCGCGTCGGCTTGGGCTGGACAACTGGGGATGGGCCCGTGCTGCGGCCTGTGTCGCCGAATGGATTGCACCCGGACGAAACCACCATCGCCGAGGTGTTGAAGAAAGCAGGCTACGCGACGGCATGCATCGGCAAGTGGCATCTGGGGGATCAACCGGTGTTTCTTCCCACGCGGCAGGGGTTCGACTCTTTCCTTGGCCTGCCGTACAGCGACGACATGACACGCGCCACCGGCCAGCGCATCGGTGAGCGGTTGCGCGGCAATCGATGGCCGCCGTTGCCGTTGCTGGAGAATGAACAAGTCATCGAGGCGCCCGCCGATCGCAACACGCTGACGCAGCGTGAGACCGCCGCCGCCGTCAAGTTCATCGCCGCCAACAGGGACAACCCCTTCTTTCTCTACCTGCCGCACAACATGCCCGGCAGCTCGCGTGCCCCGTTCGCCAGTAAGGCGTTTCGCGGCAAATCAAAAAACGGCGCGTGGGGCGATGCGGTGGAGGAGCTCGACTGGGCCGCTGGCGAGATTTTCAAGGCATTGAAAAAGCATGGCATCGACAAGAGAACCATTGTCATTTGGACGAGCGACAACGGAGCGCCCCGGCGCGATCCGCCCCAGGGCAGCAACGGCCCGCTCGGCGGCTGGGGCTACACCACCGCCGAGGGCGGCATGCGTGTGCCGGCGATCGTCCGCTGGCCCGGTGTCATCGCCGCCAACAGCACGAGCGACGAGCTTTGTTCGCTGATGGACCTGCTGCCGACTTTTGCGAAACTCGCCGGGGCCAAGTTGCCGGGCGATCGCGAGCTCGACGGCAGGGACATCGGCCCTCTGCTCTGGGGCAAGCCGGGTGCGGTGTCGCCGCACAAGGCGTTCTTTTTTTATGGGCGCGGCCAACTACAGGCCGTTCGCAGCGGCGACTGGAAGCTGTTTTTCACCCGGGACAAACTGAAGCCCAACGGCCAGCCGTCGACGCTGTACAACCTGGCCAGCGACATTGGCGAGAGTGCGAACGTGCTCAGCGATCACCCCGCCGTGGCCAAGCGCTTGGCCAAGCTGGCCGATGAGATGCGGGCCGATCTCGGCGACGACCTCACCGGGGCCAAGGGCAGCGGCACCCGCGAGGCCGGCTTCGTCAAGGACGCCAAACCGCTCACAAAGCGGAAGTAACCGATTCAATTTATGAGATCACTACATCATTCCATCCTCGCATCGTCGCTGTTTGCGATGAGTGCATTTTCTTTTGCCGCTGACAAACCGGCCATCCGGCAGGTGAGCAGCGAGGGCATCCGCCACAGCATTTTAATTTGCGGCAGGCTGACTCAGCTCATCAACGAAAAGAGCGAGGTCGTTTGGCAGGTGAATGAACCTTCGCGAGACGGCTCCGTGCTGCCAAACGGCAACATTCTTTTTTCAGCGAACAATGTGGCCAAGGAGATGACGCGCGACATGAAGGTCGTGTGGCGTTACGACTTGGCCAAGCCGAACAAAGAACTCGGCACGGCGTGGCGCCTAGCCAACGGCAACACGCTGGTGGTCGAGCGGGGACCGA
>CAUZVJ010000058.1:0-10927 GCA_963583225.1 Verrucomicrobiia bacterium | reverse complement strand
ACCTTCCCACTAGTTTCTGGAAAGAAAGTGGTCAAAGGTTGCCATTCCTGATCAAGGGCCAGGCTGGCTTGCAGCGAATAACTCCTCCCCTGCACTCCCGCAAAACTCACCCGCAACATGCCGTTGGCCAAGCGCGTGACCTCGAGCGTCAAACCGCTGTCTGCATCGTGCGGATCGGTTTCGGCGGCGTACTCTTGCGCGTTGGTCAAGCCATCCGAGTCAGCATCGAGCAACGCATCGCCCTCGTTCTGCGGGTCAAGCCCTTGAGCCGTCTCCCAACTATCCGGCATGCCGTCGAGGTCGCTGTCCTTCTCGTCACCTAGCTTGGCCCAGTTCCTCGCGGTGTTTCCGTAGGCCGATAAATTGACGCGCTGGATAGGCACACCTCCATGCTCTGGCATAACTGGCCAGGGATCGGTGCCGCTGTACTTTACCTTCTCGACAAGTATGTACGGTACCAAGCCGATGTCCGGCGGGAGCGTCTGCGGCGGATCAGGCCGAAGCAACTGCACGCTTTCTCCGGCGTTGTTCAGCCTGCCATCGAACGGCCCCAGCACCCGCGTTGCCTCGTTGAGTTCGTACTGCCCGCGCAACTGCGACGGCTCGCCGCCACCCACGTAAACCGACTCGCCGGCCGGCAGAACGAAGCCGGCCGGGAATGTGAATACGACCGCGTTGTCGAGTACCCACGCGTTGCCGGGATTTGCCGGGTCGAAGAATGGCACGGGCACATCGGAAATATTTTTAAGCACTACGGAACGACGCCAGCAACGCAACGTCCTGCCCGGCGCGAACCGGCGAACCAAGTGAGAGATCGTCCATCGCGACGATTGGCCCGGTGCCGTTCGGGTAACGGCCAAGCGACACGCCGTTGGCCGACGGGCCAAAATCGATCTTGTCCGCGAAGCGCGTGATCGCTCCGTCCGCCTTGGTCTCAGTGAACCAGACCTCGTCGCCGCGCGCGGAACTCAGAGAGAAACCGTTGTCGCCGTTGTCGAGCCGGAACGCTTGTTCGTAAAAAACAAGATAGCCGCCGGGCGCGATGGTGGTGCCGTCCGGGATGCGATACTTCCGCAGGTTGTTCGCGCTGTCGCTGATGAACCAACCGCCGAGATCGACCGGCGCCTGGCCAAGGTTGTGCAGCTCGATCGCATCCTCGAGCGGCGCATCGGAGTGAGCGAGCACTTCGTTGATGACGACCGTCGGCGCTTGGCCAACGCCACCGCCCGGCGTGCCGTTGTAGCGGATGCTCGAGTTCCAGTTGGCTGGGTTGTTCAAGTCGAGGCGCGGATCGATCACCTCGAGCGAACTGCCGTTGCCGTCGGCGCGCCCCGGCCAGGCGCCGCCGTCGGCGTAGTTCACCGAGAACACCGAGTCGCCGTTCGCGTCGATCAGCGCGATGGTTTCGCCGCCGTTTTTCAATCGTCCCTCGAACTGCCCAGCGGCCAGTCGGATGCCCTTCGTGCCGTAACGCAAAAGGAACGACCTGCGGTTCTTCGCCACGACGATCCGCTCGCCCGCCGCGAGAGTCACGTTGCCGAAGCGGTACGTGATGCCGCGATCAAACTGTGCATCGCGCAACTTCACCGCACTGTCCCCGGCGTTGACCAACTCGACGTACTCGTACGCGTCGCCACCGACGGGATTGTACATGATTTCGCTCAGGCGCAAATTGCCCTTGAGCGGCGACACGGCGGAAGGATCGATCAGGATGGCGTAGTCGAAGCCGACCCGGATCGACTGCGGCTGCTCCGTCGCGAGAAACAGGCCGCCCGTGACTGCCGGCGTGCCGGCGCTGATCGTCTCGCGGTGCAGTTCCTCCCACGCGTCGCCGACCTTCCACTCGAACACCAGCGCGCCGCCCTCGCGAACGATGCGCACGGCGATCTGCTCGAGCGCGATGGTCTTGGTCTTGAGCGTGGTGGCGGTGCCTCTGAGGCTCACTTTGCGAACCATCAACTTGGTGCCGTCGTTGAAGCCGATGGTGTAGCGTGTCGCGCCCGACCCCTCGCCGAGCACTGCCATCAGGCCGGCGTCGTAGTCGCCATACTGCCGAGAAACCAGGCGCAGCTTGGTCTGCAAGGCCCAGTCGGTCTCAGCCGGTAATTTACGACTGATAAACGGATAGGAACGAATGGCCTTGGCCAACGGCTTGGCCGCGGTGTCGAGCACCTGCAGCTCGAGCCAGCCAGGCACGTCATCGAGTGAGTACCAGCTGTACGGCGAGAAATTGCCGCGCGGCACGACGTTGGCGGCGGCCCAGTACTCCTCGAGCATCGGTTCGCCGAACCCGCTGAAACCGGTCGTGCCGTACACGGCGGCCTCGCGTGTCACTTGCGAGATTTTACCCGCCTCGTCGGTCACTTTGACGGTGAAGCCGTACAGGCCGGGCCGCGTGAAAACCGCCTTGGCGCGCGCTTGGCCAAGCGGCCTCAGCTCAATCTCGTCAAGGCCGGTCGCCGACCAGTCAAACGCCAGCGCTTGGCCCTCGGGATCGTACGACTCTCGGGTGTCGAGCCGCAGCATCTTGTCCACCGAGACGTTCCACGATGCAGGCTGCGACTTGAGAACCACCACCGGTGCGGCGTTGCCCGACTTGTTGATTTTAATTTCGTCCGAGCTGCGGACGTTGCCCCATTGGTCGGTGCCAACCACCTTAATCGACTGCTCGCCTTCGCGTAGCTGAATGCCGCTGACCGACCAGCCGGTGAGGCCGGTCCACTTCGGCTCGGCCTCGGGATGGCCTACGACCTTCAGTTGGATGACACCGTAAGGCGAAGTGCCCTTGAGGTTAACGCGGTCAGCAGCGGTGTCCATGGCCGCGCCTTTGCTGGTTGTGATCTCGAATTTCTTGCGCGAGTAGTTCGTGCCAAGCTCACTTTTGACCGTCGTGCGGCGGCGTGAAAAGAAGGAGTTGTATTCGCTCGCCCGCGACGAGAAGGAGTTGCTCACCCGTTCCTCGGCGGCAAGCCAGGCGCCCATGCGCGGCGAATTGTAAGTGTACTTCTCGGTGAACTCGGCGAGGTAGGAATAGAACAGCCGCTTGTTGTACCACTTGCTGATATAGCCGCTAAAACCGGGCATGCCCTGATATAATTTGGACGAGGGATTGCCAAACGCGAGGTCGCTGTCCCAGTGCAAAAACTGAAACTTGCCGTCGTCGTGGCGCTGATAAAAATAACCGTTCTTGCCCCGGCGCAACGAGAAGGAATCCCAGTCGTCGATATAGCCGCGCACCATCGACATGATCATGGTTTGGTGCGGGTCAACCAAGCGCTCGATCTGCTCCTGCTTGTAGCTCTTGCTGACAGTGCGAAACAGGTTGATGAGCGCGCTGTAATCGTCCTCCCACTCGTTGGTTCGCTTCATCCACTCGGAGCGATAGCGGCCAGGATTGTCGGAGCTTTTGTAGCGCCAGTCGGCGTTGCGGTTTTGGCGCGACCAGCCGTCGGTGAACCACCATTCGTCGTCGATGCGGTACAGGTTGCCCTTCACGCCGTCGGTGAAATTTCGGTTCAAAAAATCGTTAGCCACCGACTCAACCTCCTCGCGCATTTGCGGCGAACCGTTGTTGACCGTGAACCAAATCATTTCGTTTTCGTTCACCACATGCCCCATCAGGTAGAGCATGTAGCGGGTCAGGCGATTGCGACTGACGCGCCCGTTGGCGTCGTCGTCCCACGACAGTTTGTACTTGCCGCGAAATCGCCGGTCGTTGGGCATCTTCCACTTGCCCCGGTTCAGGTTGTTGCCGCGCGTCCACGGGCTGCCGGTGTTGCGCATCTCGCAGTTGTATCGGATGTCCTTCTCGTTGGAGATGAACGTGGCGTTGAAGTAGTGGTTGGACAGGCGCGGGAACTTGTACTTGTACTTTGAGCTGCCGCCGTTGCTGACCGCACCCATGTCGTAGTCGGACACCACCAGGCGCACGGATCGCAGATCCGTCTTCGGCTTGCGGTTGTCCACGACGTACAACGCCGGCCGATCCGGCCCCCACTTCGGCTGCACGGCATTCGCTCCCTCATGGGTCTTGGCCTCCACGTAAAACTGCACACGCCGACCGTTTGTGCGGTACTCCGTCAGCGTGCCGGTGAAGATGCCATCGCCGGCGACCTCGTCCCCTCCCCGCCGGCCGTCGTCGTACATCGCCTTGGTTTTCCACGCGCCGGTGTTGTTCGAGGAGTCGGCACGGTGACGAATGCTCACCCTGGCCAACGCCTCGGCCGACGTGATCCGCGCCGTAACCCGCACCGACTGGCTCGACGTGGGCACCGCCGGACTGTGCAGCAGTTGATCGACCTGCGGCGGCGTCTTGGCCGCGAACATCGAATTGCGCTTGCCGGGCGTGCCGAGATTCTCCGGTATCTCGATCAAAAAACTCCCGGCGACACTCTTGTCCCACGTCCACACAATCAGCCGCGGATTGCCCCGGACCCAGCGCGCCTTGAACTTGATCGTCAGGTCGTCGTTGCGGCGGACATCGGCACTCATGTCGATCTCCATCCGGTTCGACTTGTTGTCCCCGTGGCCGTCCGAGATGAGATGCAACTCCCGGCCGTCCATGTATGTCGCCCAATGGTTGCCCTGCACCAGCCAACCGTTCGCGCTGGAGTTGCCCGTGGACAACTTGTTCGCATTACGAAGGACGTTCTTTTTCGTTCGCGAACTGATCGCGTCGATCTCCGACAGCACGATCTCCGAGTCGCCCACCAAAAACAGGTGCAACTCCCGGTAGTCCGCCGCGCCACCCATCGTCTTCAACTGCCGGTAGCGACCCGTGAAGCTGTATTCCCGGTAACCGCTCTTGCGCGACTCGTCGCTGTCGCGCCACGCCGACGGCAGCCGATTGTTCGCCCACGGATTGACCAACTCCATGCTACTGCCGCCGCCCTTGGTCCAGCCCGGCCAGTCGCCGTGATTGCGATAGTCCACTTCGTCGGCAAGGTTGCCGTAAGCATCTTCGAGCCGCAGCAACTCACCCGGGTTGCTCAACTCACCGCCATAGTTCCCGAGCACGTTGCTCAACTTGTAAACCCACCGCACGTAATTGGCATCCGCAGTAACCACCAAATAACCGCCCGCCGCGATGGTCGTGCCGGACGGAAACGCAAAACTGACCCCGTCGACAAACCGCCACCCCGACAAGTCGATCGCCTCAGTGTCGCGGTTGAACAACTCGATGTACTCGCCGCTGCGATGGTCGCCCGGCGGGTTGAACATCACCTCGTTAATGACCACGTTCTCGTGCCGCGCCGGGTTGTTGCCGCGCCCCTTCGTGTCGTTGGCCACGGCGAACCACTCGCTGCCGCCATCCGGAAACGCCTGCGCCGAACCGCCGCCGCGTGGCCGGTCGAGTTGCAGCGCCTGCAGCACCGCGCCGCCGTTGAGCAGATAAATCGGCACTTGCCCTCTCGGCAAAAAATCGACCGCGACGACCGCCGTGCCCCGGCCCGGCGCTTGGCCAAGCAGCGGCGTGCGGTCGGAGAAATCGCGCCGCGTGGCCACCGACAACCCGGCCAAGTCCACCGCACCGTCGCCGCTGTTGTACACCTCCACCCAGTCGATGCCGCCTTCCGCCGTGAAGTGCACCTCGTTCAGGCCAAGCGCTTGGCCAAGCGACTCGCGGCTCATGTTCGCCGCGCCCGGCGTGGCGTCGGTAAACAAATACCACTCGGAGCCGCCGGTCGGCTTGCGGCCGATCGCCCGGCCGTCCAGCGGCACGTCGGCCCGGATCGCTGTCACCACGGTTTTGCCGTCCGGCTGGGTCAGGTAAACCGTCACCGGCGACTTGACGCTGAGCCGGGCGACCGAAAACGAAATCGTGACCAGCGACCGGGCCGAGATTTTCAGCGGGCGCGACACCTTCCGCTTGGCCAAGTCGCCGGGATCATCGCTGAGATAATACCCCCGCAAATCGATGCTCTCGCTGGTCGGATTGTAAAACTCGATGTAAGCCTCCTTGCCGGCAGCGGGATAAATCTCATTGATGACCACCCCCTTGGCCGCCGGGACGGAGGCACTCATGCGGCAGCCAAAAACGATGTCCGAGCTGGTCGTGTTCGTCTGATGCACCTCGACCGCCAATAGGTTTTCGCCGCGCTTCAATTTTCCCGGCGCAATCGTCACGACGCCCTTTTCCTCGACGGCATTGCTGACCGTCGCGGATGTGCGGGTGGTGAAACGCACCGTCCCGCCCGGCATGCGCGACCGGCCAACCTCCGCGCCGTTGAGGTAATACACCGCGCCGTCATCGACGATTTGGTCGATCGTCAGCGTGACCTCGCTCGGGTCGCCGCTGTACGTGAATTTTTTCCGAAAGTAGTAACAAAGCTGGTTGCCCTTATTGATGCCGGTCTTGATTCCGGGAGCGGGCAACGTGGAGTTTTCCAACCCCAACAAGCCGGGGCCGGACGGCCACGAGGCATCGCTGTAAGTCGTCTTGCGCCACGCTGTGCCGAGGTTTTTGTTTTTGTCGTTGAATTTCCATCTGTCGCCGTAATCGACCAGCACGATGCCGGATGACAGGTTCACCTCCGGGCTGGCCACCAGCGTCTCGACGCCCAGCACCGGGTCGCCGCCGGGCGTGCCGCCGGGGCGTTTGCTGAACGACCAGTTGCGCCAGTCGTCCACAACGAGGTCCGGGTTTTGCAACACCAGCGAGTGCCCCGTGCCGTCGGCGGCGACCGGCCACTTGCCGCGATCGTCGTAGCCCAGCGAGCAAACCTGCACGCCGTTTTTGTCTCGCACCGTGATGCGACCACCGTCGTTCGGCAGGCTGCCCCACCACGGGCCGAACACTTTCACGCCCGACGGCGGACGGTACATCTCGCGGAACTGCCCCGGCTCGATATTGGTCAATATAATTTTCTGCCAATGACCGAGGAACGCGTCGTCCGCGTTGTTGCCGTCGAATGCCGGGAAGTCCAACTCGACGTCGCCGCGCAGCTTCCAGTCGGCAATGTCAAACGGCGTGGCCGTGATGTTGGCCAACTCGATCCACTCCGGCGCGTCGCCGCGCGGATTGTACATGACCTCGTTGATCACGACCTGCTCCGCCCTCACGCCGCCCGCCGCCAACACAGCCCAAGCGACGGTTGCTCCAAATAGAATTCGGTTCATAAAATAATCACTCCTTTTACACGACTGAAAGCAAACAAGTTTCAGTGATGAACAAAAAACGCAGCAGCCCATGTGCCGGGGGCATTTGTAGCCGGTTTTCAGAAATTGAAAACCGTTTTCCGGGATTCACGCGCCCTGCCCACTCACCCGGTGTGCCAATAGCGCAGCTGAAATCAGCGATCCGACGCGCGTACCGGGGAATCGGCGGCGTTGACCTTGGGCAGGTGGGCGCGCAGTTGGCCAAGCGTGGCTCTGTGCTCCGGCTTGGCCGCCAAGTTGATCCACTCGTGCGGGTCGGCGGCGCAGTCGTACAGTTCTTCGTCGCCGTTGGCGTAGCGAATGTAGCGCCAGCGTTCAGTGCGAATGGTGTGGTCGTTTTGGTGAAATGTCGTGATCGCCGGATGCGGCCAAGCCGCGCTTGGCCTCCGCAGCAACGGCACCAGCGAATGGCCCTCGAGTGTTTGCGGCGGCTTGGCCAAGCCGCAAAGCTCGGTGAGCGTCGGGTACAAATCGATCAGGCCAACCGGTTGCGAGCAGTTGCCCTTGGCCAAGCCGGGGCCGGCAAGGATCAGCGGCACACGGGTGGACTCCTCCCACAGCGAGCGCTTGGCCCAGTGCTGTTTCTCCCCAAGATGCCAACCGTGATCGGACCACAGCACGACTAGCGTGTCCTCCGCGTGAGCGCTGGCGTCGAGCGCGTCTAGCATCACGCCGACGCAGTGATCGACAAACTCCGTGCAGGCGAGGTACGCGGCGACAGCGTTGCGCCAGTTGCCGGACGCGAGCACCGACTTGTGGTTGAGTGGCGTGTTGTGCATGTACTCCGTGATCTGCAAACCGGCCGGCGGCAAATCGGCAAGGTCATCCTCGCAAACAACCGGCAGTTTCACCTGCTTCTCCGGGTGCCGCTCAAAAAAACGGCGCGGCGCATACAGCGGCACGTGCGGCAACCGAATCCCGACCGCCATGAAAAACGGTCTGCCAAAATCGCGCTTGAGTTGCCCGGCAGCCCACCGCGCGTTGATCAGGTCACCAAACTGTTCCTCCGGCAGATCGATCGGCCCAAAGTCGCGCACGCGAATACCGGGAACGGATGACACCGGCTTGGTGCGCCACTGCCGGTTGCGCGCGTCACCGGTGGTTTTGAAATCATGCCAGTCGGCCGGATACTCGTAGCGTCCGTGATAAATCTTGCCGCGCCCGAGCACATGGTAGCCGTTGGCCTTGAAGTGCGCCGGGAGTGTCACCGCATCCTTCAGCACCGGCGACAAGTGGTGCGGCTGGTTCAACTCGTACACACCGGAGGTGGACGGCAGCACGCCGGTCAGCAGGCTCACGCGGGACGGATTGCAAATTGGCGCCTGGCAATGGGCGTTGCTGAAAAGCACACCGCGACTGGCCAGGCGATCGATATTCGGCGTGCGCACCTGTGAATGGCCGCCGAGGCAGCCGACCCAGTCGTTCAAGTCGTCGATCGCGATGAAGAGCACGTTCGGCCGCTTGGCCGCCGCTTGGCCAAGCGACAGCGACAGGCCAAGCGTGACCAGCCAAGCTAAGCGGCGGCGGATCATTTCTTTTTCCCGGCGGCGCGTTTCTTGGAAACTTTTTTACCGGAGTCGTTGGTCGTCAACTGTCTCTCGTACTGCTCGATGTACTGCTCCACCGGCAGGCGCTTGATCGCGCGGCCGATCACGTCCACCGCCACGTCATCGAGTGTCTTGAAGCGCACGCACGACTTGCCCATGTCCAGTTTTTTGCCGGCCTTTTTCCATTCCTCAACGAACCACCGGGCCTGCTCTTCATCGATGTAAAGGCCAAGGCCGTAGAACGCCATGTGGTTTTTCTGGGAGGCGAGCGAGGCGACTGGCAGCGGCTCCTCCGGTTGGCAATGGTAGCCGGCGGGATAAAGCGAGTGCGGCACATAGTAGCCGATCATCCCCCACTGCATCCCCTCCTCGTAGCCCCTGGGCAGGTTCTTGAGGATGACCCCGCGAATCGCCGAGATGGCCTCGCGCCGCTCCTCCGGCAATTCGGCGAGATACGCGTCCACCGTCGTGGCCTGGCTCTGCATGGCGCGACTGTGTCACCGGCCCGCTGGCGCTTCGAGTCATTTTCCGTCCGGCCAAACGGATCAACCGACGCTTCACGGCTTCGGCTTGGCCGGCTTCGGCATCCATGCACCGGTGGCGGCGAGCCATTGGCCAAGCTTGCGATTCAGGCGGGCGGCGATCTCCGGTTGGCGCTTGGCCAGATTCTTCGTTTCGCCCAGGTCGGACTTCAAGTTGTACAGTTCCAGAGAGCCGTCATCGTAATTGCGGATCAACTTGTGGTCGCCCGCGCGCACCGCGCCGCCCAGGCGGTTGTCCATGTGCCAGGCGTAGTTCGGGAAATGAAAAAAAAGTTCCCTGCGCTTGGGCTTGCCGGTTTGTTGGAACAGCGAAACCAAGCTGTCTCCGTCGATCGGTTTTTTGCCGGTCGGCTTCAGACCGGCGACCTCGAGGAAGGTCGGGTAAAAATCCATGCTCACCACCGGCTCGTCGGAGAGTGTGCCCGGTTTCACCCGCCCCGGCCAGCGCACGATCATCGGCACGCGAATGCCGCCCTCGTACAGGTGCCCCTTCGACTCGCGCAACGGCCGGCAGTCGGACACCCCCGCAAAGCCGCCGTTGTCACTCGTGAACACCACCAGCGTCTCGTCGTCCAAGCCCAGCGCCTCGAGCGACGCCAGCAGCCGGCCGACGGCCAGGTCCATCGCCTCGATCATCGCGCCGTAACGCGTGTCGTTCAGCCCGGGGCCAGTGCGATCGGCATACTTTTTCAGCAACGCCTTCGGTGCCTGCATCGGCCAGTGCACGGTGTAAAACCAGAGATGCACCATCCACGGCTTGGCCTTGTGGTCGCGAATGAAACCGATCGTCTCGTCAACCAGCCGATCCGGCAGGTACTCGCCCGGCTCGCCGTCCGGCAGCGTTGCGTTGCTGTATGGCGAAAAGAAACTCGGCGGGCCACCGTACGACGTGCCGCCGATGTTGATATCGAACCCCTGCCCCAGTGGCGAGTGTTCCGGCGCAACCTTCCCCCGCGCCCCGGCGCTCGGGGCGATATGCCACTTACCAAGGAACGCGTTCGCGTAACCGACCTCTTTCAACCGCTCGGCGATCGTGATGTGTTCGGGGCCAATCGCCGGCACCATGTCCGCTGGCTGCGGCCGGTTGTCCCTCGGGAAAAATTGCCCCGGCAGATGCGAAGTCATGTGCACGCGCGCCGGGGCCTGGCCGGTGAGCACCGCGGCCCGCGTCGGCGAGCAAACCGGCGCTGCAGCGTAGGCGCTGGTGAAGCGCATTCCCTGCCGGGCCAAGCGGTCGATGTTCGGCGTCTCGACGAGTGGGTTGCCCTGGCAGGCCAAGTCCATCCAGCCAAGGTCGTCCGCCATGATGAACAAAATGTTCGGCCGCCTGGCCGCCGCCCCAGCCGCTTGGCCAAGAGCAACCAAGACAAGCGCAACCGCGAGCGAACCTCTCCCCGCCCAGGCCAAGTTCAACGCTCGAAAAAAAACCATCACGGTGTAACGGAAGAGTAAAAGCACCCAAGCCCCCGTTCAATCACGCAACCGCTCGGCTGCCCGGAGTGAAAATCGGGGGGGTGGCTTGGGAACTGCGTCCGAACAGGACAACAAGCGTGAAGGGCTCGCATCACTCCTCCCGCTTGGGGGTGATGGTTTTGCCCGGGCAGTCGCAGCCTCCGCCGCATGAGCCACCGGATTTGCCGAGGAAGCGGCGCGCCATCCACACGGCGGCGAGCGCGACGA
>CAUZVJ010000057.1:0-11002 GCA_963583225.1 Verrucomicrobiia bacterium | reverse complement strand
CTTGGCCGGAATCGATCGCAGCACTGTCACTGCGCTTGGCCTCGTCCGCTCTGTCGGCGATAAACTCACAACGCTTGGCCGCCAGCAGCAGCAAACTGCTCAACGCCAAACACGCCGCACCCAGCACCACGTGCCCCGTGGCCACGTCCGCCGCCTTGTTGCTCCAAATCGTCCAAACGCCCATTCCGGCCTGCGCGACGACCATCGCCAACAACGCAGTCGTCGCCTTCGTAGACCCGTGCGCTTGGCCAAGCCGCCACCGTGTCTTCACGGCCAATGCCAACACCAAGGCCAACGTCGCCACCGCGCCCAACCGATGCAGCATCTGCAGCCAAACATGCCACGATAAAATTTTGTGTCCACTGGCGAGGAACGTCTTCGGGTTCCCCTCCGCGTCGAGCAACTGATTTGCGGCGTGGAGGCTCTTTTGCAATTCGTAACGGTTCGTGTTGTAAGTGGCGACCGATGCCTCATCCGTCGCCGGCCAAACCTGCCCGTGTGCCAACGGAAAATCCCAAATCGCCAAGCCGGCGTGCTGATGCCGCATCGTCGCCCCCAGCAGCAATTGGACAAAAATCAGGCAAATCACCGCCGCCATGCTGCCCTTGAGCGCTGCAAAACCGGCCCGGTCGCCCCCGTTAACCCGCTGCCACCAAGCGCTGGTCACCAGTGCAATCCCGCAAACCAAGATCAGGAACAACTGCGCCACGGCACCGTGTATCAGCCCCAGGTTTTGATTGATCTCAGTCACCCGCAGCCCGCCGAGCACCCCCTGAGCCACGACCAGTGCAACCGCCCCGATCCCGAGCAAACGAACCCATTTGCGGGAGTCTTTCACCCAGAGCCAAGCGGCCAAAACGATCGTTAACAGCCCGACAAACGACGCCACCAACCGGTGGGAATGCTCCTCAAATATCCCGAATTTCCCGAGCCACTGGTCGAATGGCACCAAAAACATGTTGTATCCGAAGGTATTGGGCCAATCTGGCACGGCCATCCCCACCCCCTTGCTGGTGACCAAGCCGCCAAACCCAATGACAACGAGCGTCGCCAATGCAGTGACAATGGCGAACCGGTGCAACCAAGGGTTATTCTGCGATCGTGCAGACATCAAAAACCGAAGCAAATCAGCAAAAAACAGGTGTTTTAACCCGTTTTGACTCAGGCCGCGCGAAACGTAGCACCGGAAAAAAGACACGGCAACTTCATTGTGAAATGATTCACAATCTCCTTTTCGTCCCGCCGCTTGGCCAAGCGAATCGTGTCTTGGCAAAATTATTCTGTTTACTTTCGAGTCTCAAATCGCTTAGCTCTCCCTTCACAACGCTGTAAGCAACTCGACTTAATATGAACGCCCCCAACGAAATTACCTTTCGCGAAAGTGTCGACCGGATGTTCGACCGTGCCACCGCCACCATGGATTTGCCGCTTGGCCTCGCCGAACAAATCCGAAGCTGCAACTCAGTTTACCAGGTGCAGTTCGGCGTCAAGCTGGGCGAACGCTACGAAGTATTCACCGGCTGGCGTGCCGTTCACAGCGAGCACATTCTGCCAGTCAAGGGCGGCATCCGCTACGCCGACTTCGCTAATCAGGACGAAGTCGAAGCGTTGGCAGCGTTGATGTCGTACAAATGCGCCATCGTGATGATCCCGTTCGGCGGCTCCAAGGGCGCGCTCAAGATCGACCCGAGGCAGTACAGTGAAAAGGATCTCGAAAAAATCACCCGCCGCTTCGCGCAGGAATTGGCCAAGCGCGACCTCATCCACCCCAGCCTCAACGTGCCAGCACCCGACATGGGCACCGGCGAACGCGAGATGGCTTGGATTTCCGACACGTACCAATCCCTGTTCCCCGGTCAGGCGAATGGCATGGGCTGTGTCACCGGCAAACCGGTACACCTCGGCGGCATTAGCGGACGCATCGAGGCCACAGGCCGCGGCGTGCAGTACGGCCTGCGCGAATTCTTCCGCCACCCCGACGACGTCACCCGCGCCAAACTCAACGGCACACTCGAGGGCAAACGCATCGTCGTGCAAGGCCTCGGCAACGTCGGCTACCACGCCGCCAAGTTTCTCAGCGAAGAAGACGGCGCAAAGATCACCGGCATCATCGAGCGCGACGGCGCGATCAGTTCTGCCGACGGACTCGACGTCGAAGCCGTCAAGCAACACATCATTGCCAACGGCGGCGTGAAAGGATTCCCCGGCGCGGACTACACCGAAGACGGCGCATCGATGCTCGAGGCCGATTGCGACATCCTCATCCCCGCCGCCATGGAGAGCGTCATCACCCGCCAAAACGCCGCCAAAATCCAGGCCCCCCTCATCGCCGAAGCAGCCAACGGCCCGATCACCTTCGCCGCCGATGAGATACTGCGCGACAAAGGCACGGTCATCATCCCCGACGCCTACCTCAACGCCGGCGGCGTCACCGTCTCCTACTTCGAGTGGGTGAAAAATCTCGCCCGCATCCGCTTCGGCTACCTCGAACGCCGTAACGAAGAGCGCCGTGGCCAGATGATCGTCGAAGCCCTCGAGAAAATGCTCGACGCCAAGGTGCCGCAGGAAATCCGCGACCAACTCGTCACTGGCTCCGACGAACTCGCCCTCGTCCGCTCCGGCCTCGATGACACCATGCGCAACGCCTACAACAACATCCGCGACATATTCAACGCCCGCGAAAACGTCGTGGACCTCCGCACAGCCGCCTTCGTCTGCGGCATCGAACGCATCGCCAAGCGCTACGAAAGCATGGGCATTTAAAGAGAGTTTCCAGTAACCGCGTTCATCCGTGAAATCCGTGTCTCAAAAAGTTTTCAGTTCGAAAATGGGACGCAGATTTTCAGGATGAACAGGATACACTGGATTTATCCTTTTTTTTCTGCCAATCAACGTTCATCTGCGTCCCTCTTTTTTCGAGGTTTTCGTGCCTTTCATAGTTGAAGATTCCGGTTCCAGCTTCACTTTGGCGTGCAGGCGTTTAACCTGTCGCCGCTTTATGGGCTTGAGAGTCTTCAACACTTTATCGCGTTCGGTCGAGCCGTTCGTGCCGCTGGATCCAGCAGGAAAAAAGGTCGGTCTTTATTGCTGCGGCCCGACCGTGCACGACTTCGCGCACATCGGGAACTTCCGCACGTTTGTCTTCGCCGACATCGTCCGCCGCCACCTCACCTTTCGCGGCTTCGACGTGCGGCACGTCATGAACATCACCGATGTGGAGGACAAAATCATCCGCCGCGTCAACGAGTCCGGCAAGTCGCTGGCTGAGTTCACCGGCGAATTCGAGCAGGCATTTTTCGCCGACCTCGAGGCGCTTGGCTGCCAACTGCCGCACGACCGTCCGCATGCCACTGAATTCATCGGCCCGATTATCAAGCTCATTAAAAAGCTCGAGGCCAACGGCATCGCTTACAAGGCCAACGACGGCTCCGTTTATTTCAGCATCGAAAAATATCGCGGTGCCGGAAACAAATACGGCCAGCTACTCAACATCAACCTCGACGAAATGCGCCCCGGCGAGCGCGTCAGCAACGACGAATACGAAAAGGAATCGATCGCCGATTTCGCCCTTTGGAAGGCCCGCGTGCCGGAGGACGGCGACGTGTTTTGGGACGGCCCGTGGGGCGAGGGACGGCCCGGTTGGCACATCGAGTGCAGCGCAATGAGCATGGAATTGCTCGGGCCAAGTTTCGACCTGCACCTCGGCGGCGAGGACTTGGTGTTCCCCCATCACGAAGACGAGATCGCCCAGAGCGAAGGCGCCTGCGCGCAGTGCGACGGACACAAGTTCGTCAAGTACTGGATGCACGGCGCGCACCTGCTCGTCGAGGGCAAAAAGATGAGCAAGTCGCTCGGCAACTTTTTCACCCTGCGCGATCTTCTGGCCAAGGGCAGCGCCGGGCGCGAGGTTCGTTACCTGATGATCTCCGCCCACTACCGCGAGACGTTTAACTTCACGCTCGACAACTTGGCCGGCGCGAAAACCGCGCTTGGCCGCATCGACGAATGCACGGCCAAGCTGCGCGAACTCGCGCTTGGCCAAGCGGCCGAGTCAACCACCGACTCGCCGCTCGTCATGCGCTTCACCGAGGCGATGGACGACGACCTCAACGTCTCCGCCGCCTGGGCCGCGGTGTTCGACTGGGTGCGCGACACCAACCGCAAACTCACCGCCAACGAGTTTACCGCCGAGAGTGCGGCGACCGAGTTGGCCAACTGGGAACACATCAACAGCGTGCTCGGCATCGAGTCGGTCGAGGAGGAAGCCCCGGCGGAAATCATCGCCCTCGCCGAAGAACGTCAAGACGCCCGCAAGGCCAAGGACTTCGCACGCTCCGACCAAATCCGCGACGAACTCGCCGCCCAAGGCTGGCTCATCGAAGACACCCCAAAAGGCCCCCGCGTCAAGCGCGCTTAATCACCGTTTTTGGTTGTGGGCGGTGGCGGCGTATTTGCGCTTGGCCAAGGTGGTCGCTTCGGCGGTGAACGATCCGGTCGGTTGCCACTCGCTCCATTCGCAGCCCGCCAACATTGCGATCTCCCAAACGCCGCGTTCTACGCCGGTGGCCTTGGCCTGCACCGAGCCTTGGATTAGCAGACCGTCGCGGTTGCGGCGCTGGGCGGCTCCGGCGATTTTATTTCCGCAAAACTGGAGGTCGTTTTTTTCCGCGCCGACGAAACATTGCCCCGGCCCGGCCGGGCGCGTTTCCGGACAAAGCTCAACCGCCACACCGCAAACCTCAAACGCACGACGAACCCACTCGTGAACGCAACAGTAACTCTCTTCGGCTTTGAGTTTCCACGCCGGGTGAGTCGCCGGGAAAGTCAGGCTGTACGTCCACTCCGACTCATCGTGCAGCACAAGCCCCCCGCCGGTCGGTCGGCGAATGAGCGGGCGCAGTTCGGTTAACGCTTCCACCTCGGCGTATCGCTGAAAATACCCGAACGACGACGCCAGCCGGTCCCACGAGTAAAATCGCAGCACCGCTTGGCCAAGCGCGTTGGCGTGGCGCAGCAGCAACTCATCAGCGGCCATGTTCCACGCCGGCGACGCGGCTTGGCTTTGCCAAACTTTTATCGCTTGGCTTTTCACTCCCGATATTCGCCGTCTTTTTCAGACGGACAAAGTGGGGCGATTTCGCACTCGGTGCACTCCGGTTTTCTCGCAGAGCAGCGGCGGCGACCGTGAAAAATCAACCAGTGACTGAGCATCATCCAGTCGTCGCGCGGCACGAGTTTTTGCAGAGCGAGTTCGATTTTTTCAGGCGTCTTTTCGGTCGTCAAACCCAGCCGCTTGGCCAAGCGCCCCACGTGCGTATCGACGACGATGCCTTCGTTGATGCCGAACGCGTTGCCCAACACAACGTTGGCCGTTTTGCGCCCCACCCCGGCGAGGGCGACGAGTGACTCCATCGTCGCCGGCACTTCACCGCCGTGCGTCTCGTCCAAGGCACGGCAGCAGTTTTGGATGCTCTTGCCCTTGTTACGAAACAGCCCGATCCGCTTGATGTCCTCCTGCAACTCCTCGAGCGGCACGGCGGCGTAATCGGCGGCGCAGCGATATTTTTTGAACAAGTCCGCTGTAACGATGTTGACCTGTTTGTCGGTGCATTGCGCGGAGAGAATCGTCGCGATCAACAACTCGAGCGGGTTGCGATGGTCGAGTTCGCAGTGAGCATCGGGATACGTCGAGCGCAAGCCAACGATGATTTTTTCGGTTCGCTCGAGCTTGGCCTTGTTGGATTCGCGTGGCATGAAAATCAGTTTTGCGGAAGCGTCGTCGGAGCCGGTTGCGTGGAGCGAGGGGTTGGCTTGAACAAAACCAGCCGACGATCCACCGAGTCGAGTTGCCGCACGGTATCGTCGATCACCGGTGAGAGCCTTGGCCGCGCTTGGCCCCGGCGCGGTTTGAACGACTCGATCCGCTGCCGCGTCATCACGTAATTTCGCAGGATGCGGCCGTACTCGTTAACGAACGGCAGCAGTTGACGCGGCATTTTCATTCGGGCAATCAGCAGTTGATTGATCTTTTGCTCGAGCGTTTGTTTCTGCACGGCGAAGTCCCAGCCGCGAATCGCCTGCTGCAGCGTGACCTCCGCTTCGAGCGGCGAGTCGGCATCGTTCAACCGGACTTCCGCCGGCAGTTTTAGCAGGATTTCAAATTTCTCCACCGCCTCGCTCAGCGTCCAGTTTTGATATTGGTTTTGCCCAGTCAACTGCACAATCGTCACAGCCCACCACTTCTCCACCCCCAACATATCGGCGAAAATGTCGCCGTAAGATTTCAAAAAACTGGTCTGCCAATTCATGTTGTCGGGCAGTTGGCGAATCATGTTTTGCAATCGGGCTCTCCCGGCCCGCACCGCCAGCAAACGATCCACCAACAGATGCGAGCATGCCTGAAAATCCCTCCAGTTTTCACCGCGCAAATGCGCCGACGACGGCATTGCGATCTCGCTGAAATCAAACGCGCGCCGACGCCGCAACCTCACCCGCACACCGGCGAGCGTGTCGTACCGGCGCACATTTTTGACAACCTCCTCCATCGCCATTTCTCTCCCGCCCTGTTCCGGTTGCCGGAGAACGAGCACCAAATCCGGCTGTGACAACAACAACTGCGTGAAACCAACCGTCAGCCAAAGCGGAATCTCCGTGTCGCGCAACTGCGGCTTGCGGTTGGCCAAGTCGAGCAGCGTCACCTGCACCAGCGCGCGGACGAGTTTGTCCGCCTCGATCTCACTCGACAGCATTAGCTCGTAGGTGTAACTGTTGAAGTGCCGCTCCGTCACCACCGGTACCGCGGCCTTGTACGACATCGTCGGCTCAAGCCGCAGTTTCACCCTGCTGCCCGGCAGCGTCGGCAACCCCAGCCGGCCCAGCAACGCGTTGCGAACCCGCTCGGCCGTGACGACCACGTGATCGGGTGCGATCAGGATGGTGTTGGCATTGGCGTCGAGAATGCCGCCGCGGCGCTTCGGCAACATCGGCCCGTGCGCCAGGAACTGTCCCGACCGGCTGCTGGCCGTCTTGTAACCGGCGCGCGGTTTCAGAAGCCGATTGATGTCCGCCGGCGACCGCTTCGGCGCAGGCTCCCCTTGGCCCGTCGGCTTGGGCCGAACCGTGCGCGGCGGCAACACCGGCGTGGGCGGCTTGGGCTTCGGCTCCGCCGACTCCGCGCTTGGCGGCGGCTCGGGCAAAACCGGCTCCGTTTGGCCAAGCGCTTGCGGGACGCCGGCCAAGCTCAAGACGAACGCCAGCAACCAAGCCCAGCAACCCGCTCGAGGCACACGGGCAATCCTGTCTAAACACAAATTCATCCAGCGGCGAGTAGTGTGAACATTTTCCCGAACGGCATAAAGCCTGCATTTCAACACCAATGGGGTTGGCTTACGCGGGAGCGTCTTGGAGTGCGGTTCTCTGCACCGCTTTGGAAGAGGCACCCCGCCTCAAAATGGGACCTTCCAACCACGAAAAACTCGAAAGACACGAAGAAATAAAATGGGGCGTCAGTTGTTCCGTTTCGACTCGTTATTGCGCCAGCTTATCAAACCAGTCTTTGAAAAAAGGCTTCGGCTCCATGTCGGTGTCCACACCGTACTTTCTGTCAAGCACCTTGCCATCCTTCATAATCACAAGGCATGGGAACATGCGATCCGGAACATATTTCTCAACCAATTCGGGATTCTCGTCGACTTCGATTTTACAGAACTTAATGCGGTCATGATATTCCGGGGCAATTTCCTCCAGTATCGGGCTAAGCACGAGACAGGCAAAACACCATTCCGCCCAGAAGTCGAGTAGCACAAGGCCTTCAGAATTTTCAACTGTGTCCCTGAAGTTTTCATCGGTCACCTTTATCATCTTTGGCTTGGGAGAAGCCGGAAGTTTACTTTGGTGCAAAAACAGGACGATATCCCTGATATCATCCTTCGCCAGCGGATCGTTGAATGCCGGCATCCTGGAAATGCCTTCGACCATGTGCTTTTCCCTTGGTTCAGCAATGACTGCGCTGGGATCCAAGATCGACTGAAGAATTTCCCCAAGGCCAAGGCGACTGCCAACATCGGCCATGTCAGGGCCCATGGCCAATTCGTTACGCATGCCCGGAGCTTCCTCGTTCCCGATGGCATGGCAATGCCAACAACCATAAGTGTAAAAAGTGTTGTGCCCCTGCTCAACAGCCAGCAGTCGTTCGGATTCGCTCTTTGGAAGCTCCAGAAAATCCGTCGGTTTTGGAATTGGATCCATGCCAACAGTAGGAGAACTGTTCGACTCCCCACAACCGGAAACACACGCGCAAAATCCAACCATCACCATGGCACGGACAAAAACCCCGTTCTCCCTTCTCGCGGATGATTTAGACATGTCGCATGTCCCGCCGTTTGTTTTTATCCACCCTTGCGCTTAACCGGCGTGTGCCCGTCATAATACAGCTGGAAATCCCCACTGTCGGTGGCGACGACTGCGGCGTTGCTCCATTTCGCAGCGACCCCATTCAACCGCCCCGCGACATTGGCCAAGGCGTTGCCATTCTTGTCATACATCTGCCATACGACATCCTGCACCTCCACCCAACAGAACAGCACGTCCCCTTTCTTGTTTGTCGCAACCATTGGCCGAGTACTGGACTTCCCGGAACCGGGAGCGGGATTGATCTTCAGTTGCTTTCCGACTTTGGCAAAAGAAGATGTCCCGCGTGTGCTGAATCCCATATAGACGCCTTCCGCTCCGCTGGCCATGGAATAGAGCGCGCCGGGGCATCCGCACTTTTCCCACTTTTGAACCAGACTCTTGTCCCAAGACTGCCCGGCGTCTCTGGAGACCATGAGAAACGTATCCTTATCCCAACTCCCCGGCGAGGTCCTTACGGAGTTTCGATAGACGATATACATGTCGCCCTTTGAATCCATGATGGCCTGTATCGGACAGCATCGGCAGTTGCCTTCGATATTAATATCCAATTTTCTTGGCGCTGACCAATTTTTGCCTTCGTCTTCAGACACAGCCATGTACATATCACGCCCCATCTCGGGTCCAGGCTCCGTTTGACCGGGCCAAAAGGCGTAGACATTCGCGCTGTTTGGATCCGCTACAATGGCCCCGACACCTTCAAATCCAATCGTCTTTCCGATTATGTTAGTTTCATCTTCAAACGCGCTGCCATCGTCATTCAACCGGGAGTGCAACATATACCTCAAGACAAAGAACCGTGCCTTTGATTTGAACATTGCATCATACGCCTCGGCGCCCATTTCCTTTTTTGAGTATCTAGGGTTCGGCCGTGTAAACACATGGACCCGGCCATCCATACCGACTGTCATGTTGAAACTCGCCGCCATGCCGCTGGCCTCATGGAGGACTTTCACCGGGTCGGAAAACTGCTTCTGGCCGGGCACATGTTTAACATACATCAAGTCGCCCCTAATTTCTGAGTTCGCCTGAATTATGTGGACCACGCCTGCCTTATCAATAGCGACCTGCGGCCTGATACCGCCGTAGGGCAGTTTGACTGCCGTCACATTCGGCTCAGCGTGGCTCAACGTGACGAATAGAACAGCACTTGAGAGCAGTGCAACAACTCTGTTTTGGATGAACCTCATAATTACCTTTCTTGTTTTTAGTTGATCAATTTAACGGTTTAACTATTATAATGCAAAGGTGCTTCACTCGGCTAACTGTTCGCATTCACATCCGTGCCTGCGAGCAAATTCTTTTTGACACAGCTTCGATATTTTCCTGTGCAGCTTACCAAATATCAGGATTGACGCCTCACCGCCCAGCCAAGGTTCGGCATTCGCTGAGCATCCTGGAGTGCAGTTCTCTGCACCGCCTTGGAAAAGGCACCCCGCAACATAGTGGGATATTACAACCACGAAAAGCACGAAAGACACGAAGGTTGAAATGGGACTCAGACTGACACGATTGCTGAACTGAAAAAACAATCCGTGAAAATCCGTGTCTGATTTTCCCTTCTTCGCGCCTTCGCTGCTTCGCGTGAGCGATTCACAAAAGCGGCAGAGACGGCCGCACTCCAAGACGCTCCCGTGATATTCGCGCCGACAATAAAGCATCATGGGCTACTCCCATTATAGCACACTCGTTACTTGCTGGGAGACGGTTTGCTTTTGTCTTTGGTTGACTTGGGTTTGTCCGTCTTCGATTTGCTGTCGCTCTTTGTGGTGGATTTCTTGGACTCGGATTCCTTCTTGGCGCCGGCTTTGTAGTTTTCGCTGCGGTAGTCGGTCTCGTAAAAGCCGCTGCCCTTGAAGATGATCCCGGCACCGGTGCCGATGGCGCGGCGCACTTTGCCCTTGGCCCAGCGTTTTTTGGGGCAGGCCTCTTTCGGGCAGGTTTTCAACGCATCGACTTTGATGGATTGAAACAATTCAAACTCGTGGTCGCATTTCTCGCAAATGTACTCGTAGGTCGGCATAAATATTTGGTTCCAAAAACCGCGGCGAGTAACGGCAAGCACCCCAATAAAGTCAAGGCTTGGCGGCGCGGACGGCATTTCCAGCTTGGCTTGCGGCGGCGGGGTTGGTTCCCTCCCCTGCATGGCCAAGGTCACGCTCGCCAAAATCGTCGCGCACTGCAACCGCACCCTCAAGCCGGAGTCGTTCGAGGACTGGCCCGGCGCAGTGAACGGCTTGCAGGTGCAGAATCGCGGCGGCGTGTCGCGGATCGCCGCTGCGGTCGATGCCACGCCGGCCACGATCCGCAAGGCCATCGCTGCCGGAGCTGATTTGCTGATCGTCCATCACGGGCTTTTCTGGGGCGCGACGCATCCGTGGACCGGCAATCGCTACGAGATGTTGCGGCTGCTGCTCGACAACAACGTCGCGGTTTACAGTTCGCACCTGCCGCTGGACGCGCATCCTCGGCTCGGCAACAACGCCCAACTTTGCAGGGCGCTTGGCATCAAGTCGGCCAAGCCATTTTTCACCGAGCGCGGCCAAGCGATCGGCCTGCGCGGCACGCTGGACTTGACGCGGGCGCAGTTGGC
>CAUZVJ010000056.1:0-11111 GCA_963583225.1 Verrucomicrobiia bacterium | reverse complement strand
GGCGACGGGCAGTTGCAATGCAGTTTTTTGAATGTGCGCTTGGCCAAGGGCGGCGCGGAATCCGTAAACGCCGAAGTCGGCGTCAAGCTGACCCAAGGCGGGGATCAGCTCACGGCGCAAACGGCGACTTACGATTTGGTGAAAAAAACGATCCAGTTTTTTGGGGAGCCAAAATGGAAACTCGGCGCGCAAAGCGGCCAGGCGCGTTCGGTCGAGTTATCGCCGGGCGACGGTGTATTCCGGGCGAGCGGGAGGGTGAAGATGCAATTGCCCCGGCCGAAGGGTGACGGCCGGTTTCTGGTGTCGAGCGGCGCAAAAATGGAATCCGGCGACAAGCCGCTTTTGGTCGTGTGCGACTCGTTCGAGTACCGGCAGGCGGCGGAGGCCAAGGGGATGGACTCGGCGACGTTCACCGGCGACGTGGTTTTGAGCGGCGACGAAGGCTTGCGCGTGCAGGCGCAGCGGGTGATGACGGGAATCGATCCGGGCGGAGCCGGCCTAGTTTCGCTCGATGCGTCGGGCGACTTGGACGTTTCGACCACCGGCGAAAATGCAATTCGCTACTTGGGCGATCGCTTGGTTTACTCGACGGCAGACGAGACGGTGCGCCTGAGCGGCAAGGCGGGCGTCGAGATCCGCACGCGGCGGGAGGGCGCGGAGGTGGTTGCGCTTGGCCAAGCGGCGATTTACAACCTTGGCACAGGCTGGCTGCGCCTGACGGGCGATCCGGTGCTGAAGACGCCTGAGGGCGAGTTGCGCGGCCGGGAGGTCGTGTTCAACCCGCAAACCAAGCGGCTCAAAGCGACCGGCCGCTGGAAGATGACGCTGAACCCGAAGACGATTGCAAAAATGCGCGAGCGAACAAAAAAACAGGGCGAGACGAAACCATGAGTTTGCTCGAAGCGAAGGGCTTAGCCAAGGCGTACAAAAAAAGGCGCGTCGTCAACGGCGTGACGTTCAACGTGTCGCCGGGGGAGATCGTCGGTCTGCTCGGCCCGAACGGCGCGGGCAAAACGACGTCGTTCAACATGATCGTCGGGCTAGTGCGGCCGGATGAAGGCGAGGTGATTTTTGAAGGCAAGTCGATCGGCAATTTGCCCATGCACCAGCGGGCGCGGCTGGGCATCGGTTATTTGACGCAGGAGCCGTCGGTGTTTCGGAAGCTGACGGTGGAACAAAATATTTTGGCGATTCTCGAAGTTTGCACTTCCGACAAACTGGAGCAAAAGGCCCGGCTCAAGTCGCTGCTCGAAGAACTTGATTTGACCCCCTTGGCCAAGAGCAAGGCATATACATTGAGCGGCGGCGAAAAGCGGCGACTCGAGATTACGCGGGCGTTGGTGACGAGTCCGCGGATGCTGCTGCTCGACGAGCCGTTCAGCGGGATCGACCCGATCGCGGTGTACGAGGTGCAGAAGATTTTGCGAAAGCTCAAGGAGCGGCGGATGGGCATTCTCATCACCGACCACAACGTCCGCGAGACGCTCAAGCTGGTGGATCGCGCCTATATTATTCACAAGGGGGATGTTCGGTGCGATGGCAAGGCGGAGTTTCTCGTGAACGACTCCACGGCGCGGGAAATATACCTTGGCCCTGAGTTTAATTTATAGCATGGCGACGAAAAGAAAACAGAAGCGCGAAAAGATCACGACCGAGCGGTTCTTCAAGGAGCAGGCCGAGCATCTTAAGTTGAAGTTGATCGCCGGGGGAAGTGGTCTGGGCCGGACGATCATCGAGCCGACGGTCAACCGCCCGAGCCTGGCCCTTGCCGGCTTCACCAAGTACATCGCCTACAAGCGCATCCAGGTGATAGGGAACGCGGAGGCGTACTATCTCAAATCACTCCCGATGCGCGAACGCGTCAAGAGCTACAAGAAGCTGTGTTCGTACAAGATTCCCTGCATCGTGTTCACGCGGAACCTGCCGATCGACCGGGAACTGAAACCGATTGCCAACGAGGCCGGCGTGCCCATTCTCCAGACCCCGATGGTGACCATGCGGTTCGTGAACGTGGCCACGATTGAGCTGGACATGCTGTTTGCGCCGCGGGAAACCGCCATCGGGAGCATGGTGGACATCCACGGGATCGGGGTGCTCATTCGCGGCGAAAGCGGCATCGGCAAAAGCGAATCGGTGCTCGAGTTAATCGAGCGGGGGTACAGCCTGGTGTCGGACGACATCACCAAGGTGACCCTGCTGGACGGCCGGGAAATCATCGGCACCAGCTCCGAGTTGTCCCGTTACCACATGGAGGTTCGCGGCATCGGGATCATCAATGTCGCGGCGATGTTCGGCGCAAAGAGCATCCGCACCGAGAAACGGCTGGACCTGGTGGTTACCCTCAAGGCGTGGAAGGAGGTCAAAAACATCGACCGCCTGGGGATGGATGAGGATTACATGGAAATCCTTGGCATCAAGGTGAGGCACGTGAGCATCCCGGTCCGCCCGGGGCGCAACCTGGCCCGGTTGATCGAGGTGGCCGCCCTCAACGCGAAGCTGAGTGCCGCCGGGTACAACCCCGCCCGCGAGTTGAACGATCGGTTGATCGCAACCATGACTTCGGGCAAATCCTGACAGCAGCACTATGGCAGATGACCCAAAACCGAAGGATCCCAAGGGGAAGGACCCCTGGGTGCCAAAGGATCTCCTACGGGAAATGAAGTCGTTTGCCGACAACGAAGGCAAACAAATGGTCGGCTTCATGCGGAGCGCCATTCGCAACGTGGTGAACCCGGACACGAAGCCGCCGGCCGAGCCGCCGTCGGAAACCCCGGAGGGTGCCGGCGACTGGGCGCTGCCTCCCCGGTTGGTTGAACTCCTCGAGGCCGCCTCCGAGGCGACCGGGAAAACCGCAGCACAGTTGATGGCGGCTTGTGTTTCCCGATCCCTCGACGAGGTGATCCGCGACGAGGAAGCCAAGCGGGCTGCCGCCAAGACCAAACTCGATCAACTTCAGCAGGGCGGCGACTGATCAGTCATCGATCAGCAGCACGTCCACCGGGTCGCCCTTGGCCAAGCAGGATCCCGGGGGCAAATCGATCAGGCCGTTGGCCTTGGCCAGGCTGCCCAGCAGGTGCGAGCGCTGTCCTCCGGCGCTTCGGACAAGCCCGCGATCGTCGATCATCACCCGCACGAAATGGCGTCGGTCACCCTTGTTGGCCAATTCATCCGCCAAGCGCCCCGGCCGCTCGGCCAAGCGCCATTCGGCGGCTCCCTGCATCTTCAACAGGGCGGGCCGAACTAGGAGCAGATACGTGACAAGGGCCGAGACCGGATTGCCCGGCAGGCCAAACACCGGTTTGCCGCCGACTTGGCCCAGCACAAACGGCTTGCCCGGCTTGACGGCGATTTTCCAGAAATCGAGCGAGCCGCCCAGCCGCTCGATGGCCGGCTTCACGTGGTCATGGTCGCCCACCGACACGCCGCCGGAAGTCACGACAGCGTCGTTTTCCGCGAACGCCCGCTCCAAGGTGGCCGCCGTGTCCTCGAGCGAGTCCGGCACGATGGGGTACAGCGCAGGCTCGGCGTTCACCCTCGCTGCGAGCGAGGCCAGCATGGTGCGGTTGCTCTCGTATATTTCGCCGGGCTTCAAGTCTGCGGGCGGCTCGACCAATTCGCCACCGGTTGCCACGAGGCCCACCCTTGGCCTGCGCCCCACCTCGACTGAATCGTGGCTGGTTGCAGCCAGCAACCCGATTGTGCCAGCCGTGATCCGGGCACCCTTGGTGATCACTACATCACCCTTCCGTACATCTTCGCCCTCCAATCGTATATTCTCCCAAGGTTTGACTGAGTCGTTGCAGTGAACTGTGTTACATGCGTCAGGCGTTGTTTGGCAATCTTCCTGCATGATGACTGCATCCGCGCCGTTCGGGATCGGGGAGCCGGTGTAAATCTTCATGCAGGTTCCGTTGTTGAGCGAGTCCGAAGGAAAAGTACCGGCGGGGATAACGCCGATGCAGTCCAACCCAACGGGCGAGTTGGCAGAGGCTCCCTTCAAGTCGCAACTCCTGACGGCATACCCATCCATGGCTGAATTGTCGAAGCCCGGCAACGATACCCTGGCCTTCGTGTCTGAAGTGGCAAAGCGGCCCTCCGCATCGGCCAGGGGGATGGTCTTGCTGCCAAGCTCCGGCGCGGCGGCGAGTGATCGTTCGATGGCTTCTTCAAGCGACAACATGCGGCGGGGAGTGTTGCCCTGATCACCCGGGGAATCAAACTCCCACATATCGTTGCTGGTAAGATTTGCTGGTGAACAAGTAAGGGGGGTGATACTTGTCGCCGACCAGTGGGAACCGCGAGCGACTCAATAAGCCATACACAGAAGGTCGACCAATTGTTTGGCGCGATCGCTGCCCGTTACGATCTGGTCAACGATATCCAAAGCCTCGGCTTGCATCGGGTTTGGAAGCGGCGCGTGGTGTCCTTGGCCAATTTCAGTGAGAGCGAAACAGGGCTGGATTTATGCTGCGGAACGGGCGACATCGCCACCGGCTTGGCCAAGCGGGGAGGCTCAATTGTTGGGATGGATCTCAACCGACCCATGCTGCAACAAGCCGCCGCCCGCTTGGCCAAGCGCGGGGAACAGCGCGTCAACCTTGCCCAGGCAAACGCCATGCAACTGCCGCTTGGGAACCATTCACTTGATTTGGTGACAATCGGTTACGGGCTGAGAAACCTCGCCAACATGGATGACGGTCTTCGGGAGATCACCCGTGTTCTCAAGCCGGGGGGGCGCCTGTTGATTCTGGATTTTGGCAAGCCGAAAAATCGTATCATTCGATCGGTTTATTTTCTATACTTGGCAGTGATGCTGCCTGTGTTTGGCTGGCTTTGTTGCGGTAACGCATCCGCCTACGCTTATGTACTGGACTCGCTAAAAAAATATTCCGCGCAGAAAGGAGTGACATCCGTGCTTCGCTCTACGGGCTATAAATCCGTACAGGTTATGGAGATCATGGCGGGAGCAATGAGCATTCACATAGCCATAAAATAGAATTATAGCCCTTAAGTTCATCGCAAAAAAAACATTATAATTCCTCTTGTAAACAGTTGGTTATAGGGTAGTTTCCCCGTTTGCGCCCTTATATGGCGCGATATAACCACCAATAAGAATGAGTAAAGATACAGTTAAGATATTCCAAAGGGCTCGTGCGGCTTTGCAATCGGAAAAGGCTGCATTGTCGAAGACACTGATCAACGCGCAGGCAACCGCAGCGGATGCTGAAAAAAGGCTGGCCGAAATTGAGGCTGCCCTGGGCGGTGCCGGTTCTGCACCGGCCAAGCGCCGTGGCCGTAAGCCAAAGAAAGCCGCAGCCAAGCGCCGTCGCCGCTCGGCGAAAAAGAAAACGGCCAAAAAAGCCGTGAAAAAAGCACCTAGGAAGGCTGTGAAAAAAGCAACCAAGAAGGCGGCAAAAAAAGCCCCTAAAAAGGTGGCCAAGAAAGCAGCAAAAAAGGCATCGGCTAAGAAGGCGAAGAACAAGCGTTCGTTGAAGGATGTTGTGTTGCAAGTGACCAAGGGCGAGGCTCTGACCGCCGCGCAAATCCTTGAGGCGGTCAAGAAGGCAGGCCACAAGTTCGGTGGCAAGAAGCCGATAAACGGCCTCCGCGTGATGCTGTACAGTAACAAAAAGGCGTTCAAACAACCAAGCAAGGGCAAGTTCACTGCGGCTTGAACTCTTTTTCCAGATCGCCGCGTTTGCCGGTTTTAACCGGCGGGCTTGAATGGCGGACGGATAATGGATATAGCATTTCCCGGCGGCGTGTGTCGCCGGGTTTTTCTTTTTAACATGCTGGCCAAGCGAGTGATTCCCTGTCTGGACGTGCACGATGGCGCCGTGACGCGCGGGGTGCAGTTTGGCCGTGCGGAGGAGGGGGGGCTGCGCAACGTCGGCGACCCGGTCGAGCTGGCCATTCGCTATGACGAGCAGGGCGCCGACGAGATGGTTTTTTTCGACATCACGGCCAGCGCGCACGGCCGCGACACGATGGTCGATGTGATGGAGCGGGTGGCCAACCGCTGCTTCATGCCGCTGACGGTGGGCGGCGGGATTCGCACGGTGGCGGACATGGGCGTCATGCTCAAGGCGGGCGCGGACAAGATCAGTATTAACAGCGCCCCCTTGGCCAGGCCGGAGTTGATTCGCGAAGGCGCGGAGAAATTCGGCAGCCAGTGCATCGTCGTCTCGATCGACGCCAAGAAAACCGACGACGGCAAGTGGGGTGTTTTTTCGCATGGCGGCCGCAAGGAAACCGGCTTGGACGCCATCGAGTGGGCCGCCCGCGCGGTGGAACTCGGTGCGGGCGAAATAGTGCTCAACAGCATCGACGCTGACGGCACCAAGGCCGGGTACGACTTGGAGATCACGCGGCGAATCAGCGAGTCGGTGGATGTGCCGGTGGTGGCCAGCGGTGGCGCCGGTTGTCTCGAGCACATGGCCGAGGTGTTGCACGAGGGGAGCGCCGACGCCGTGTTGGCGGCAAGCATTTTTCATTTCGGCGAATACACTGTCGCTGATGTGAAGGCGTTTTTGAAAAAGGACGGCATTCCCGTCCGTACGATATAATTTTGCAGATGAAGTTCATTGAGAAACTCAAGTTCAACTCGGATGGCCTGATCCCGGCCATTATACAGGAAGAAGGAACCGGCCGCGTGCTGATGATGGCGTGGATGAACGAGGCCTCGCTGAAGTCCACGATCGAGACCGGCAAGACTCATTTCTGGAGTCGCTCCCGCCAGAAGTACTGGATGAAAGGCGAGTCGAGCGGCCACACGCAGCAGGTCAGCGACATCGCGTTTGACTGCGATGGCGACACGCTGCTGATTCAGGTCGCGCAAAAAGGCGCGGCTTGTCACGAGGGCTATAAGTCCTGCTTTTTCCGATCGACCCGCGAGAAGGGGGAGTTTGAAATTACCGAGGAACAGCTCGTCAACCCGGACGAGATTTACAAAAAGTAACCCTGTTTTACGATCTGCCGCATGGAGTTTTGCCGTCCAACCAAGGATGAGTTTTGCCGCCTGGCCGAACAGGGAAACCTGATTCCGGTCACGCGTCGGCTGTTGGCGGACCAGGAAACGCCGCTGACGGCTTATCGCAAAATCCGAGGCCAAGGCGAGTCGTTCCTGTTCGAGTCGGTCGAGGGCGGCGAACACCTTGGCCGCTACTCGTTTGTGGGCTGCAACCCGCGCGGGATGATTCGCCAAACCGGTGACACGGTGGAGTGGATCGAGGGCGGCCAAGTGCGGGAGACGTACAGGGTCGTCGGCCGTGGCGGTGGCCAGGCGGAGGGCGAAGTTTGCGACGGGCTCGAGGTCGTCGAGAAGGTTCTGTCTAATTACAAGCCGGTGGCTGTCGATGGCCTGCCTCGGTTTACCGGCGGTGCGCTTGGCTTTGTCGGGCACGAGTTCATTCATGACATCGAGCCGGTCGTGCCGCGCCCGCCGGAGGACGAGCTTGGCACGCCGACGATTTGTTTCATCATCGCCGACCAGCTGCTGGTGTTCGACCGGGTGGCGCAGACGCTGACGATCATCGTCAACGGTATCATTGGCCCCGGCGACTCGCCGGCGGAGGTTTACGAGGAGGCCACCGACGAGGTGGAGCGCATCGTGGCGTTGCTCGAGCAGCCCAGCGAGTACAAGCCGGTATCGTTTCCCGACGAGTTGCCGGAGAAGGAATTTAAGTCCAACCAAGCGAAGGATCGTTTTCTCAAAAACGTCGAAAAGGCCAAGGGCTATATCAACGCCGGTGACATCATTCAGGTCGTCGGCTCGCAGCGGTTTTCCGCCACGGTGGATGCGTCGCCGCTCGATGTGTATCGCGCGGTGCGCTCGATCAATCCGTCGCCATATATGTTTCTGCTGGAGTTTGATGGGTACTCGCTGGTGGGGGCGTCGCCGGAGATTCATGTGCGCTGTGAGGATCGGCGGGTGGAGATACGCCCGATTGCCGGCACCCGGCCGCGCGGCAAAAACGCCGAGGAAGACCTCGCGATGGAGAAGGAACTGTTGGCCGACCCGAAGGAATGTGCTGAGCACGTGATGCTCGTGGATCTGGCGCGGAACGATATCGGCCGAGTGTGCGACTACGGCTCGGTGGAGGTGAAGGATTTGATGATCATCGAGCGGTATAGTCACGTGATGCACATCGTCACGCAGGTGGAGGGCAACCTAACGGAGGCGCACACGCCGTACGATTTGATCCGGGCGACGTTCCCGGCGGGGACGCTCTCCGGCGCACCGAAGATTCGCGCGATGCAGATCATTTCCGAGTTTGAGCAGACGACACGCGGGCCGTACGGCGGCTGCGTCGGTTACTTTTCGTTCAACGGAAATCTGGACTGCTGCATCACCATTCGCACGGCGTTGCTGAAGGACGGCAAGGCGTACGTGCAGGCCGGCGGCGGCTGGGTGGCCGACTCGGTGCCGGAGAGCGAGTTTCAGGAAACGGTCAACAAGGCCAAGGCGATGATCAAGGCGCTGGCATTGGCCGAGAGCTTCAGCACTCAGTAGCGCTTGGCCAAGTTTACGGGCCGGTGAACAGCTCGATGTGGTGGCCGTCGGGGTCGGCGATGTAGATTTGAAAGGCGCCATCGGGGCGGGTGCGGCGCGGGACGTATTCCTGCCCGATACTCCTGAAATGCTCCTCCCACTCGTCGAGGTTGTCGGCCCGGAGGGCGAAATGGTTGCTGCGCGGCTGGGAATGCACGGCGTTTTCGAGACCCCCGATCAGGTGCAGTTCCTGAAAGTCGCCGAGCTGAAACCAAGCGCCGGGGAAGTCAAACGCCGGCCGCTCCATTGGCTCCAGCTTGAGTGCTTCGCGGTAAAACCCGCAGCTTTTCTCCACGTCGGCGACATGAAGCGCGACGTGATTCAGTTCATAATGTGTCATGGTTAAAAAATCGGTTGACGGTCAAAGGCGGTTCCCTACAATCGCCGACCCCTTGGTGGGGCCGTAGCTCAGTTGGTAGAGCACCACAATGGCATTGTGGGGGTCGCTGGTTCGAGACCAGTCGGCTCCACCATTTTCTTTCGCGTATCAAGTGTGTCTCAGGAAATTGATGATGTCCTGCTGCACCATCGTATGGGGACTCATCCCCTTCCAGTTTTTGATCTCCGGGTCGGCACCTGAGTCGATCAGGTGCCTGGCCACCTCACGCTGGAAGGGTGAGAGGGCCAGGTGCAGGGGAGTGTTCCCGTCGCAATCCTGCGCGTTGACATCCAAGCCCCTCTCAACGAGAAACTCGGTAATCGCCATGGAGTTCGCGTTCGGGTTGAGCGCGATGTGATGCAGCATCGATCGCTTGTCGCTGTCCACGACAAAAATGTGGACGTGCAGCGACATGAAGAAATCCAGCAGTTCCATGTTGCCCCGCGTGATGACCGCCTTAACCGGAGGGACGGCCTCGTCCGAGGTGGGGTTGATGTCGCCGCCGGCTTTCTTGAGGACAGCGATGATTCTGACCAACTCCGGTTCGCTCAGTTTGTTGTCGAGTCTGCCGAGAACGAGGCAGGCCATTGGGCTCATGAGCGTGGCGTTGCTCAGGAGGTTTACCTTGGCATTATGGTCGAGAAGTTTCCGGACAATCTCCTCGTGTCCGTTTTCGCAGGCATGATGAAGCGGAGCATATCCGTTCTCATCTTTTTGATTCAGATCCGTCCCCAGCGACAGCCATTGGTTCAGATCCCTCATGGTGCCGGTTTTGCAGGATTCGTGGATGGAGATGGGTGCCTCCTCCCCGCCAGCGGTTGGATCAACGGAGTTGCCGGCCTCCAGTAGGCTCATCTTTTCCGAGTTCCTGCGTTGATCCAGGAGGAGGAGGATGAACAGGATCAAAGACGCCAGCAGGACGAGCAGCAGCAAGATGATGATGATGGTGGAGTTCATACGCTCACTGCGGTGCCAGACTCGTTGTTTGAATCGATAACCATGTCAACGATGTCAGATCAGGCGAGAAATCATAGCGAAACCGGGGAGCCGAGGGAAGAATTACCGACCGACCGGGTAAAACCCTTGTTTCAAAGCAGGAGCCAAGGCAGATTCGCGCCAGTTGGAAACAAAAATCGAATCACTAGTGTCCGGTTTAGATTTTAGAGACAACGGTTTTACTACGATAAAACAAGGATAAAACAGGTGTCATGACTTTTTTCGATTTCATTTTTGGGCGGCTCTTTTGCACGGTCTCTCCCCGCTCCCCCGTGGGATCTGACCGTTATGAACGAAGGACGAACCGTGTTTTCTCAACTCATGGATCAACTGCCCAAGTACGAATTGGACAAGTGTATCGCTCGCTACGGTGGCAACTGTCGCATGCGCTCTTTCTCCACTTACGAACAGTTTCTGACCATGGCTTTTGCCCAACTCACCTATCGCGAGAGTTTGCGCGACATCGCCACTTGCCTCCACGCTGTTGGCCCCAAACTCTACCACAGCGGCCTGCGCCATCCGGTCGCTCGCAGCACCTTGGTCGACGCCAACGAAAAACGCGACTGGTGCATCTTCGCCGACTTTGCTCAAGTGCTGATTCAGCAAGCTCTGACTCTTTACTCCGACGAACCCTTTGGAGTCGAATTGAAAAAGGACGCTTATGCACTGGACTCCACCACTATCGATCTCTGCCTCTCGCTCTTCCCGTGGGCCAAGTTCCGCCGTCACAAGGCCGCTATCAAACTGCACACGCTGCTCAACCTGCGAGGCAACTTTCCCACTGTAATCATTGTCTCTTCTGGCAACGTCCACGATGTCAACATCCTCGATCAACTCAGCTTCGAAGCAGGATCGTTTTACGTCTTCGATCGGGCTTATCTCGACTTTGGTTGTCTTCACCGACTGCACACGCAGTTCGCCTTCTTCGTCACCCGAGCCAAACAAAACTTGAAATGCAGACGTCGCTATTCGCGTCCGGTCGACAAGACCACGGGATTGCGCTGCGACCAAACTATCATCCTGAGCGGTTTTTATTCTCGGCAAGACTATCCCGAGGTGCTGCGTCGAATCAGTTTTCGCGACCCGGAAACCAAAAAGTTGTATGTGTTTCTCACCAACAATTTCTCCGAACCGGCGTTGAAGATCGCCCAGCTTTACCGATGCCGCTGGAACATCGAACTCTTC
>CAUZVJ010000055.1:0-11191 GCA_963583225.1 Verrucomicrobiia bacterium | reverse complement strand
GAAGGCCGGTGACCTCTATCTCAACGAGACGCTGCCGCTGGGCGATGGCGAGCAGACGCCGGACGACTTCGCGCGGCAACAGTCCGCTTCCACCGGGTTGCCGGAACACATGTGCAAGTTCAACATGGAGAAAAACCATTTCGTGCTGAATCACATGGATCAAATCCTCGATGCTCTCACGCGCGGGCTGGATCTGGAAATTCTCCAGCGCGGCTTCGGCGTGGAGGAACGCGGCGTGCCGGTCAGCTATCAGGCGCAGTCGCCCGTGCTCGGCATGGTGCTGCCCAGCAACTCGCCCGGCGTGCACACGCTTTGGATGCCGGTCATCCCAATGCAAATCGGTCTCGTCCTCAAGCCCGGTCCGCAGGAACCTTGGACGCCTTACCGCATGTTCGCCGCCTTCACCGAGGCCGGCGTGCCCCGGGAGGCCATCGGCATTTATCCCGGCGGCGGCGATATGGGCGCGGAGACGGTTTCGCGCTGCAGACGCGTGATGATTTTCGGCAGCACGGAAACGGTGAAAAATTATTCCGGCAACGAACAAGTGCAGGTGCACGGCCCGGGCTACAGTAAAATTTTGCTGGGCGACGACGTCGTTGATCAATGGGAGGACTACCTCGATTTGATGGCCGACAGCATTTACAAAAACAGTGGGCGCGGCTGCATCAACTGCTCCGGCGTCTGGGCCTCGCGCCACACTGAGGAAATCGCCGAGGCGATCGCGGAAAAAATCGGCCCGTACGAAGTGAAAGACCCCACCGACCCCGAGGCCGGCCTCGCCGCCTTCACCGTCCCCGGCCAAGCCGAGGCGGTTTGGGGAATGATTGAAGAAGGCTGCGAGGAATCCGGCACCACGCACGTCACCGCCAAGCACGGCCCGCGCCTCGAACAAATGGAGCGCTGCGATTACATCCGCCCCACCATTCTCCACTGCGATTCGCCCGACCTCAAAATGGCCAACACCGAATATATGTTCCCCTTCACCAGCGTCGTGAAATGCCCGCAGGAACAAATGATTGAAAAAATCAGCGGCACCCTCGTCGCCTCCGCCATCACCAATGACGAGGCTTGGGCCGCGCAACTCACCGACGCCACCAACATCGACCGCCTCAACATCGGCCCCCTGCCCACCATCGCCCTCAACTGGCTCCAGCCCCACGAAGGCAGCATCGTCGATTTCCTCTTCAGCGCCCGCGCCTACCAAACCCCGGACGAGCGCCTGCAACGCCTCTGCCGCCAGTAGCCAAGCGCTTGGTTTCAGACTTCAAATGATTCATCCAACTCCGGCACGGTTACTTTTGCGCTTGGCTTGAGTTGGCGCAGGGTGTCGGCGAATGCCAAGCTCGACTTTTCCTCGCCGTGGACGACGAAGATTTTTTTGATGTCGCCGGTGAGGCTTTTCACATAGTCAGCCAACTCGTTTTTGTCGGCGTGACCGGAGAAGCCGTCGAAGCTCGCGATCTTGGCTTTCACTTTGTGTGGTTCGCCGAAGATGTAAACCGGGTCGATGCCGGCGCGAATCACGGAGCCGAGCGTGTTATACGCGCAGTAGCCGACGAACAGAATGAGGTCGTTCGGGTTGCTGATGTGGTTCTTCAAATGATGCCGGATGCGACCCGCTTCGCACATGCCGCTCGAGCTGATAATGATCGCCGGGCCATCGAGGCTGTTGAGCTTGATCGACTCGGCTGACTTGCGGATGTACGTGAGGTTGTCCATGCCGAACGGGTTCTTTTTCTCGCGCAGAAACGTGTAAATGTCGTGGTTGAAACACTCGGGGTGCAGCCGGAAAACCTCGGTGGCGTTCACGCTCAGCGGGCTGTCGACGTAGATCGGGAAGGCCGGCAACCGGCCGGCCTCGACAAGCTGGTGCAGCGTGTAAACGAGCAGTTGCGTGCGACCCACCGAGAACGCCGGGATGATCACTTTGCCGCCGTTGTTCAGCGTGTCGGCGAGCATCGCTTCAACTTCATCCGACAGACCCGACTGAGCCGTGTGTTCGCGGTCGCCGTAAGTGCTCTCGACGAGCAACACGTCGACGTCCTCGACCGGCTGCGGGTCGCGCAGGATCGCGTGGCCGCTCCGGCCGATGTCGCCGCTGAAAAGCAACCGGCGCTTGGTGCCGCCTTCGTCGATGTCGAGGACGACCTGCGCCGAGCCGAGGATGTGTCCGGCGTCGCGGAAGGTCAGCGTCACGCCGTCGGCCACCGGCAGCGGTCGGTCGTAGCCAAGCGAGACGAACTGCCGCACCGCGTTCTCGGCGTCTTCCGGCAGGTAAAGCGGCTCGACCGGCGGCAGGCCTTTCTTTTTGTGTTTCTTCGAAATGTACGCCGCGTCGGCGACCTGAATTCGCGCCGAGTCCTCGAGCATGATCGCCGCGAGGTCGCGCGTGGCGAACGTGCAGTAAACATTCCCCGCGAAGCCCTGCTTGTGGAGGTTGGGCAGGTTGCCGATGTGGTCGATGTGCGCGTGGCTCAGGATGACGGTGTCCACCGACTTGGGGTCGAACGGAAACTGCTGGTTGCGATCAATCGATTCCTGCCGCTTGCCTTGGTACAGGCCGCAGTCGAGCAGCAGCCGCGCGCCGTTGACCTCGAGCAAGTGCCGGGAACCGGTCGTCGTCCTGACCGCGCCGTGGAAGGAGAGCTTCATGCGGGGAGCTTGACCAAGCGCTTGGCCGGCGAAAAGCAAAACTTGGCCAAGCGCAAATTTTGCGCTGTGAACAAAATAAACTGGTTCGCCGCCGCGCTTGGCCTGACAATGCCTTCGCCGCGCTTGGCGTGTGCAGGGAATGAAAGCCAAGATTGTTATCACCCCCAAGAAAGCCGTGCTCGATCCGCAGGGCAAAACCGTGCAGACCGCGCTGGAACAGATGGGCTACGACGGCGTGAAGGCCGTTCACGTCGGCAAATACCTCGAGATCGAGTTGGAAGGCGATGCCGAATCGTGGCGGCCGAAAATCGACGAGGCGTGCCACAAGCTGCTGAGCAACCCGGTGATCGAGGATTACCACTTCACCATTGAGTAACCCGGATGCGTTTCGCTGTACTCCAGTTTCCCGGCTCGAATTGCGATCAGGATAGCGTCCACGTGCTGGGCAACGTCCTAGGGCATGACGCCGATTACCTCTGGCACAAGGAGGAATCGATCGGCAATGCCGACGCCGTCGTGGTGCCCGGCGGCTTCAGCTACGGCGACCATTTGCGCACCGGCTCCATCGCGCAGTTCAGCCCGGTGATGAATGCCGTGAAGGCATTCGCCAACGACGGCGGGCTGGTCATCGGCATCTGCAACGGCTTCCAGATTTTGTGCGAGTGCGGGCTGCTGCCCGGTGCACTGGTGCGGAACCGCTCGCTGCAGTTTCGCTGCGAGCACATCTATCTCAAAGTGCCGACCGCCGACTCGCCGTTCACCAGCGAAGTGCCGGAGGGCAAGGTGCTTCGGGTGCCGATCGCCCACGGAGAGGGCTGCTATTTTGCCGACGACGAGGCCTTGGCCAAGCTGCAGTCCAACGAGCAGATTCTTTTCCAATACGCCACCGAGGATGGCGAGTTGACGGACGAGGCGAACCCCAACGGCTCGCTACTCAACATCGCCGGCATTTGCAACGAAGGCCGGAACGTCTGCGGCATGATGCCCCACCCCGAGCGGGCCAGCGAAAACATCCTCGGCGAGGATGACGGCCGGCTGGTTTTCGAGAGCATGCTCCGCCATCTCGAGGCTAGGGCCGACCTTGGCCAAGAGGCCATTTCCGGGGTTGCTTTCAAATAAAATCGGGGTAGCTTTGGCGTTCAGCGACCTGTGGCATCCCCCTCCCATCCCAGCCATGGGTCGTAGGCCACCGGCAAACCTCCACACCCATCCCCTTGCCGGTGGCCGCTTTTTTACCCCAGCCGGGACAAGGGCAAATCGTCGTCAGCCACTCTGTCGAGGTGCCGAAATCCGGGCCGCATCATCCACCCCCACACGCCAAGGCCCAGCAGTGCGCCGGTGATCGAGTCCCAAATGAAGTGCTGCTTGGTGGTCATCACGCTGATGCAAAGACCCAGCCAGGACAGCCAAAGCAGCCAAACCGCCCATGTCCATTTGCGTTGCCGCCACCAGCGTGACAGCGCCGCGGCCATGACGAAACTCTGCGCGATATGGAGGCACGGCCAGGCGTTGAACGGCTCGTCAAGGGCGTGGAACGCGCCGAAAATGAAGCCGTAAATCCCCTCCATCTCACCCAGCTGCCAGCGCAGGTCGATGTCCGCCGGCAACACGGCGAAGACGGGATAGGCGATCCAGCTCGTCACCGCCCAAGCCTGGGCCATCACCAGCGACTCGGCCCGGCCGCGGTCAGTTTTTTGCGCCGCAAAAAACGCGCAGTAATAACCAAAGAGCGAGATGTAAAACCAGATCGTCCAGTCGATGGCCGGGATTTTGTAATCGAGGTAGCGGCCCTCGCTATCGCGAAAAAACGACTTCGGATCCCATGCCGTGCGATCGTCCTGCTGCGACACCTTGAGCGTGTCCCGCTGGGCGATGGTCTCCGCGCTGATCGGCGTGTGATCGGCCCATGTTGTCAAGCGGTTGATGACGATGTAAGGGCTGATGAGCAGCAGCACCCAAAAAAGCAGCAGCGCCGGAAAAAGCATCCCTTGGCCCTTGTGGCGCAACAGCCAAACCGGGCGCCAGAGTCGCCAAAGCCGCGCCCCGAACGGGATGGTTGCTTGATCGACCACGGGCGAATCAGCGCTTGGCCAAGCGGCCCGGTTCGCGTTGACCGCTGCCTTTTTGGCCTAGGTCGCCAAGTTCGCTTCGCATCGCTTGGCCAAGTGCCTGCAGCCTGGCCAACACTTTCGGGTGCTTCTCCTTCACGTCGGTGGTTTCGCCGATGTCTTTCCCGAGGTTGAAGAGCGACAGGCCGATCTTGGCCTGGGTGTAATTGGTCGGGATGCCGTCCCTGCCGCCGGGTTGGCCGGCCATGGTGCGGTAGGTGTGCGGGAAGTGGAGCTTCCATTTGCCCGATCGCACGGCCTGCAACTGTTTGCCATAATAAAAATAGTACGCCTCCTGCGGGCTCTTGGCACTGGTGCCTTTCACAAGATTCACGATGCTTTTGCCGTCGATTTTATTGTCGGGCAGCTTGGCCCCGATCAACTCGGCGACGGTCGGCAATATGTCGATGGTCATCGCGGGCGTGTTGCAAACGCTGCCAGCCGGGACGGTGCCGGGCCACCACATCAGCGTGCTCTCGCGGCAGCCGCCGTCGAACATCGTGCCCTTGCCTTCGCGCAGCGGGGCGGCCGAGCCGGCGTGCTCGCCGTAGCTAAGCCACGGGCCGTTGTCGGCGGTGAAGATGACGAGCGTGTTTTTATCGAGCTTGTTTTTGCGGAGCGCGTCGAGGATTTGGCCGACGCTCCAGTCCACCTCCATCATCACATCGCCAAACAGGCCGGCACCGCTCTTGCCCTTGAATTTTTCTGACACATACAGCGGCACGTGTACCATCGAGTGCGGCACGTAGAGGAAAAACGGGTTGTCTTTATTTTTCTCGATGAACGACACCGCGCGCTCGGTGTACTGCGTGGTGAGCTGCGTCTGATCCTCGCTGGAGACTTGTGCGTTGATGATTTTATTTTTGTCGATGAGCGGCAGGTGCGGCCAGCGCTTGAGCCGCTGCTCCATCGGCAGATGCATCACGCCGGGATGGTACGGCCACATGTCGTTCGAGTACGGCAGACCAAAGTAGTCATCGAAGCCGTGCTGCATTGGCAGGAATTGTTTGTGATGGCCAAGGTGCCATTTGCCGTAAATGGCGGTGGCGTAGTTTTTCTGTTTGCAGAGCTCGGCAAGCGTCATCTCGCTGGCGTTGATGCCGTGCCTGGCGCCGGGGCCAAGCGCGCCAAAAATACCAACCCGCACGTTGTAGCAACCCGTGAGCAACCCCGCCCGCGAGGCACTGCAAACGGCCTGCGTGACGTAAAAATCCGTAAACTTGCGGCCTTCTCTGGCCATGCGGTCGAGGTGGGGCGTGGGATAGGCCCTGGCCCCGAACGGCCCAATGTCCGCATAGCCCATGTCGTCGATGAAAATAACAACGACGTTGGGCGGTCGCCCGTCGGCTGCAGCAACCTGGGGCGGTGAAATCTGGCCAAGCGCAACGGCACCAATCAGTCCGCTGAACAGTGTGATTCGGATGAGAGAATTCATAGGTGGCGGAGAGCTTTCCGCAAAAACGCCCGCTTGGCCAGCCGTTTTCCGCACATTACCCCGCCAATTGGCCAAGGACGTCGCAAAGCGCAGCCAGACGAGGCGCCGGCACCCCTGCGGCCCGCGCCTGGCCAAGCGGCAGACGGAAGAGGGCGTCGAGTTCCAGCGGCAACCCGCGCTCGAAGTCGATCAGTGTCGAGGCGCGGTAAGCCCCCATTTCGCGAGTGCGCTCGCGCTGATGCTCGCCGAGGCTTGGCGACAAGTCGTAGCCAAGCGCGCGGCCGGTTGCGATGACTTCGTCCATCAGCTCCGTGACGAGTTGCTCCCACAGCATGCCATCGAGCAGCGCGTCCGTGGCGAGGCAGGGGCCAATCGGTCGGTTGGGGTCGAGTTGCCCGATGAGGGTGGCCTCAAGCCCCGCCGCGCCGGCGACGCCGAGGCCGTTGAACGGAATGTTCCAGACCAGCTTCTCCCAGTGGGCGCGTTCGAGATCGGGCGAAACATCGACCGGGATGCCGGAGGAGCGGATGAGTCCAGCGATCGCCTCGGTTAATTCATCCGGCGCACCGCCGTAATGGCCCATGACAATCTTGCCATGCGCGAGGTGTTGGACAACGCCCGGCTCGATTCGGTTGAGGCAAACAAAACACATGCCACCGAAGACCGACCGGTTGGGGAACAGTTCCGCCAACGCGGCCTCGTTGCCCAGGCCGTTTTGGAGTGTCAGCAGAGCGGTGTGTTCGTCGACCAGCGACGGCAGCAGTTCGCCGAGGCGGTGGTTCGCCGTGGACTTGAGCGCAACGATGACAAGATCGCACGGGCCGATTTCCGCAGGCTCCCTTGCGGCGACGGGGCGGACATGAAAATCGCCTTCAACGCCTCGAATGCAAACGCCGTTTTCGCGAACTGCCTCGTAACCGGAGCGCAGCAGGAAATGCACATCGCGACCTGCCTGGCACAGTTTTGCCCCGTAAAAGCTACCAACGGCGCCGCAGCCGACGATGGCGATCTTGTCGAGTTTGCCCCTGTCCACCGCCATTGATGCAAAAAAAAGCGCCCAGCAAACGCGGGCGCTTTTCATGGGAATGAGTTAATCCTTAAAAGGCAGCGGGGGGAGTGAGGGCGATGGCGTCCTTCGCAGCCTTGGCCACGGTGAACTTCACCACGGTCTTGGCAGGGATGTGGATCGTTTCGCCGGTGGCGGGGTTACGCCCCATGCGAGCCTTTCGGTTTACCAGCTTCAGCTTCCCAACACCTGGGAACGTAAAAGCACCAGTTTCCTTGGTGCTCGAGATGGCCAAGTCAGCCAAGTTGGCCAGCAAGTCGGTAGCCTGCTTCTTGGTGAGGCCATTTGCCTCAGCAACAGCTGTGGCGATCTGTGATTTCGTCAATGGTTTGTCTGCCATGTCATTATTGATTCTGCGGGTTACAGTATTTTTTTCAGTAGTGATGCACTACTGGGAGTCGGTTGTACGAGCGGCCTGCGGTATTCGCAAGCAGAAAAACCAATAAAACCAAACTATTTTTCAAGTTGTTTCAGACCGGATTTTTGAGTCGCAGAGCCGGTTTGGAACCGTTCATCCTCTTGAGGTGGAACAAGCTGTGTCGCGCTTCGCGGGACTATCCCGCTCAATTCAATTCGTTATGCGGCTGAGAAAAAGCCCGGTCGCCGCGCCGCGCTGGCCCACGGCGAGGTCGGGCCGCCCGTCATCGTTGAAGTCGGCGGCCACCACCCCACGCTGCTCGCCGTGGAGGACGATGCCGCTCTCGGAAGCGGGCACGGCTGTGAAGTTGCCCGTGCCATCGCCTCGCAGCAAAAGGCCCTGGCTGCTGTCATATCGCGAGTGACGTCCAGGCACACCGAAGTCGTTTTGTGCCAGAAATAAATCAGCCAAGCCATCGCCATCGAGATCCGCTGCACACAGGCCAAATGCCGGCGCCAACTGAGCGGCGTCCGGTAGCGTCCGCATCTCAAACCTCCCTGTTTTGTTGAGAAAAACAGCGCTGGAGAGAGTGCGGATTTCAAGCGATTTCATATTTCGAAACGCCGGGCCGATGATGTGCGGCAGCGCTGCGGCGGCGAAGGTTTTGTTGCGGGTGATCGTGCCCCGGATATGCGGAAATGTTTTTATGAACACCTCCAATGTGCGAATCGGTTTCCACTGTTTTGTCTTCGCATCGGCGAAGGCTTCGGCAAGTTCCGTCACGCCGTCACCGTCGGCGTCGCCGTAAAATAATCGCACCGGCATCGGGTGCAGTTCGTACGCCGTGTTGCGGCCGGCGTTGCCCACGGCGATGTCGGGCCTGCCGTCGCCGTCGAAGTCCGCCACCGCCACACTGCACCACAGGCCGGTGAACTTGGCCAAGCCCCACGCCCCGCACTCGCGTTGGTGAACTTGCCGCTGTCGTTGAGCAGCAACGTCACGCTGCCCCATTCGCAGGCCAGCACTAGGTCGGCGTCGCCGTCGCCGTCCATGTCGCTGGTGGCGCAACCGCTCACGAGGCCGACCTTGGCCAAGGGCTCGCCGACAAAACCACCGTCGTGATTGATGAAAAGTTGCGACGGGGCGGCAACCGGAAATTGGCCAACCGCCGTCCCGCCGCCAATGAACAAATCCGTGTCGCCGTCGCCGTCGGCATCGAGCGCGGCGGCGCAGCTTGGCACGCCATCAAAAGCCAAGCGCTTGGCCAAGAGCAGTTGACCGTCGGCGACCGAGTATAGCGTCGGTGGCTCGGAGAGGTGCAGCAGTCGCCGCGCTTGGCCTTCGCCAAAAACCACCACACCGCTTCCGCTGACCGGCAGCGAGTTCGGCGACTCGGTGAACGCCCCGCTGCCGTCGTTGAGTAGGATCGACAATCGGTTGTCCGCGATGACCAAATCCCGGTCGCCGTCGTCATCAATGTCGGCTGCGGCCAAGGCCGGGCCGGAGCGGTTCAGGCTGCGCGGCAGTCCGGGTTGCAGCCCGAAACCGTCCCGCTCAGTGGCCCTGTGTTCGTGGCCAAGCCGAGCGGTGAAATCGGCGAAAATAGGCTGTCTTACTCTGTTTTTCGCCGAAACAGCCTGACTGTCTTTCTGCCGGATTTCGTACAATCGGCCTGCAGTGGCGTCGGGCAAAATGGTGCGCGTGCCGTCCCGCCAATCGACCTCGATGGTGAACGACTGACCGGCTTGGGCGGCGAAGGTGCGCCTCGCCTGATCGCCGCTGACGTAGCGGCCGCCGCTCATGATTTCCTGCGACTGCGGCGCTTGGCCAAGCGTGCCGATGACGCGAATACGCCCGCCGGTTCCCTCGGTGTTTTTGCCGCTCCCGGCCAAGCGGACGGCGACCCGGGGCGCGGCGGCGTTGTTGCGGTAGAGCAACGCCGGGCCTTTGAGGCAATTGACCACGGCATCGAGGTCACCGTCGTTGTCGAAGTCGCCGAGTGCCATGCCGTTGCCGTCGTGCGTGTCGTCAAAGCCCCACGCGGCACCGACCTCCTCAAAGCGCAAATTGCCGAGGTTGCGGAAGGCGACGTTCGGCGTGTCGAGCGGCGGGAACAGAAAAATGGTTTTGCGTTTCTGGGCCACACTCAGGTTGCCGAGTCGGTTGATTCGCTTGTGAGCATCGAGGTCGTCGGTGTCAAACTCGAATCCGTTCGTCACGAGAATGTCTTCCCAGCCGTCGAGATCGACGTCGAGAAACACGCTGCTCCACGACCACTCGGAAGCGGCCACGCCGGAGAAGTATAGGCCGTCTCGGCGAAAGTGCCGTCGCCACGTGCGAGGTAAAGGCAATTGCGCCGACTCTGCGGACGGTGGGTGAAGTTGCCGGGGCCAACCGTTGCGCCGGGGATCGTGCCCTGTTGCGTGAGTCGTCGGGCGTGGTCGCGACTGAGCATCTTGACGACAAAAAAATCGTCGTGGCCGTCGCGGTTGATGTCCGCAAAATCTACACCCATCGCCGAGTAACTGAGTTGCCGAATGGCGAGCGGAGAAATCTCGCGGAAGCGTCCGCGGCCGTCATTGATCCAGCAGTGATCTTCGGTGAAACCGTCGTTGGCGATGAACAAATCCGGGGCACGATCGCCGTTGATGTCGCGGAAAATTGCGCTCAATCCCTGATCACGTTACGGCTCGACGAGCGGCTTGCCGTCGTGGGTTTTGAACCGGCCATCGGTCCAGTCCAGCAACGTAAAATGTCCGCTGCCATCGTTCAGATAAAACTCGTCCGGCTCGCCGAATTCGAACATCTCGTTGCCGATAAACTTGATTCGATTCGAGTACGGGCCGCGGACGGTGAGTTGCCCGTCGGTTCGGACGATGTCCAGTTTGCCGCCGTCTTTGAGCACCGACTTCGCGCCGTAGTTGATGATGTACAAATCGAGGTCGCCGTCACCGTCGATGTCAGCCAAGGCGATCGAGCTGCTGCCGTAGCGAGTGCCAATGCCGGCGGCAGTGGTGATATCGGTGAACCGGCCGCGGCCGTCGTTGCGGAAGAGCCGGTTGGGTTGGCCCATCGCGGTGACCAGCAGGTCAAGATCGCGGTCGCCATCGACATCGGAGAAAACGGCCCCGGTGGAAAATTGCTTCAGACAGCCGATACCGCTGGCGGCGGTGACGTCCTCGAATTGCCAGCCGTCGAGCCGGCAGAGGTAAACGTCGCACAAACCGTCGCCGTCGTAATCGCCAAGCGCGACGCCGGAACCGTTCAGCAGATTTTTGTTCCCGACGAGAATTGCGGTCGAGAGCGTGTTGGTGAACTGCACGCCGGTTTGCGCCGGTGGCATCAGCGTGAAGCCGGGTCGGCCGCTGCCGGCGCCGGCCAACTCGGCCCAGCGATGGCCGCCCTCCTCCCGCCACTCCAGCGCACCGCCCTTGGCCAAGCCCAACCCCCGAGGCAAGCAGCAGCCCGGCAATTATTCTGAAAACTGAAAACTGAAATCGTTCACCCCTTCACTTTCCACTCATTCATCAGCTCCTTTCCTTCGCGGCTTTCGTATGAACGCGGCGTCCAGC
>CAUZVJ010000054.1:0-11273 GCA_963583225.1 Verrucomicrobiia bacterium | reverse complement strand
CTTGACGTACCAATACGCGATGAAGCCAAGCGCCATGCCAAGCGTGATGACGACCAGCACGGTTTTGCGGGCACCGGTGCGGTCGGCGAGATAGCCCCAGGCCGGTTGGCCAACGAGGCCGACCAGGTGAAACACCCCCATGGCCAGGCCGACCTGCTGGCCGCTCAAGCCAAGGTTCTCGTTGAGGTAAAGCGAGTAGAACGGGAAGAAGATGCCCAGCGCACCAAACAGCGTGGCCCAAAACAGCGACAGCACTCCCATCAGTTTCCACTGCTCTCGGGTGATGCCGGCTGGGGTCATGTCGGGTTGCTCGCTGCGCCGCCCTTGGCCAGGCGCAAAAAAACGCCGGAAGGTTTCCGGCGTTTGAAATGGGATTGCAAGGGGATTCGCGCGGCTCAGGGCGCGGGAACGATGGTCGGCTGGGCGTTGGGTGTCCTTTGGCCGGATGTGCGTTCGCGGTTCTCCTGTTTCTGGAGCTCGCCGAAAAGCCGCGAGGCAGTCTCCCTCATTTTTCGTTCGTCCTGCCTCTCGCCGGAGATTTGGGCCTCCAGTTGAAGAGCCAGTAACGCCATGCCCTTGCCCATCAGGTCGGATTCATCATACTGAAGAGTGTTGATCAGGTTCAGCCGCGCCTGCAGCACATGTGGAGCAACGCCAGGTGTGCTGGCATCGCCGTCGCTTTGGGTGAAGCTCCGGATGGCGTCCAGTTTGGTTTCCATGTTGTACTGGTCGCCGGTCATGATGTCGCGGAACAACTGGTCCGCCTGCGGGTTGATGCCGACGTATCTCGAGGCGGCCTCGGCAAGGTTGTCCATGTCCTCCTCGTGAACCCGGCCGCTGCGAAACGCCTGCACCATGGCGTCCAGCGCGCGCACTTTACCGACATCCTCATAGTAATCCAGAATGGTGCGGTCGATCCGCCCGTCGTCGTTGATGAACATGCCCTGCGCGGACTGGATGAACGTCTGGTCGTCGTACATGTCCAGCACCATGAAGAGGTAGTTCTTGGACACGCGATCGAACTGGTTTCCGCCAACGGCCTCGACCGGGTCGAGCAACAACTCGTGCGCGGCGGCCAGCGCCTCGGTGCGGTAGGCGTCCTTGCCGAGCCAGCCCTGGATGATCTTCGCGGCGTACGCGATCTCGAACCCCCGACCGGTGATGGAGAGCAGCTCTGCAATGGTGGCTTCCGCGTGGTCGCCGCCGATCTCCGCCAGCATGTCGATGAGGCCGATCCGCAGCGTCGGCGGCTGTGAGAAGTTGAGCGTGGCCCGGAAACGGCTGTAACGTCGTTTGCGTTCCTCGTCGCTCTCGCCTTCGCGTTGCACCGCGAAATCGACGTCCTCCATCTTGTTGAGAAACTCGCGAATGAGCGGCACGGCGGCATCGCCCTGGAGCGCCAGGCTCTCGAACAGGTAGCTCAACCGGCGTTGAACCCTGCGCCGATTCTTGGAGCCCAACCTGGTCTCCATCAGCTCGTCGAGAATCTCCGGCACGGACATGCCTCCCGTGGTGAGCGGTGCGCCGCCGCTGTTGATCTGCTCGCGGAGGCTGTCGAGACGCGACTAGACGTTGGCCAACTTGACCTTGAGCGAGGCGATCTCCTTCCGGAGCGCGCCGACCCGAACCGGGTTCACGGCGGAGTCGGCAGTCGGCGGCGCCTGGCCGCAGCCGGCGGAGAAAACAAATGCCGCCAAGGCCAAGCCGGCGGTCGCGTTGGGGAATGTCCTGGTATGTTTCATGATTTGTTGTGCTTGGCCAAGTGCCCGCTCATGGGGCTATGGGGAGGGAACAATCGTCGGACCGCTTGGCACATTCCGCTGAATGTTGCCGGGTCGTTGCCCCCGTTTCACCTGCTTGTTGATTTTTCGGAAATCGGCGTGCATCGCGTCGTACTGTTTTTGGTCTCGAAAACCTCCCTTGGTCATTTTGGACTGTACCCGGCCGGAATAAATTTCATTCGCGCGCCCCATGATGTCACCTTCCCCGTAATGGATGCTGTCCATCAGCGCCAGGCGCGACTGGAGAATCGCCTGATCCTCGAGGTCGTCCATCGAGCGGATGGTCTGCATCTTGACGTCCATTGAGTAGTTGTCGCTGGTCATGATGTCCCGGAACAGCGTGTCGCCCTGCGGGTTGTTTTTGCCCGTTGAATGAACCGCGACCCGGGCAAGCTCCATCATCTCGCGATCCCTCAATTGCCCGCTCCGCATCGCCTGTGCCACGGAGTCAAATGCATGTTCCTTGCCGACTTGCTCGAAGTATCTCAGGACCGAACGGTCGATTTTGCCATCCTCGTTGATGAACATACCTGGGCGGTCTGGATGAACGTCTTGTCGTTGTACATCTCGAGCACCATGAAGAGGTATTGTCGCAAGGCGGCGTCGAGCTTGTTGCCGCCGGCTACGTGGATCGGTTCCGCCAACAACTCGTGCGCAGCCCCGACGGCCTCGTCGCGGTAGGCGTCCTTGCCAATCATCGACCGCAGCTTGTTGGCCGCGTAGGCGATCTCGAATCCGCGGCCGGTGGCGGCAAGCACTTTCGCGATGGCCTCTTCCACCTGGGCGCCGCCGATCTCGGAGAGGATGTCGATCAACCCGATGCGAAGGGACGGAGGATACTCAAAGTCGAGCGGCGCGCGCACCATGCGGGAGCGCCAGTACTCGAGTTCGTTGGCTTCATCCTTCGGCGATTTGGGGATGGCAAAATCGACGTCCTCCATCTTGTTGTGGAACCCGCGTATGTGCGGCACGGCGGCATCGCCCCGCCCGGCCAGGCTCTCGAAGAGATAGCCCATTCGACGCTGAACCGCGCGTCGATTCCCGGAGGTCAACTTGATTTCCAACAACTCGCCGATGATCTCCGGCGTGGACAAATTCCCCGTGACCGCCGTCGAGCCGCCGCTGTTGAGCTCCAGGCGAAGGTCGTCGATGCGCGACCGGGTGTCAGCCAGCTGGGACTTGAGTGAGGCAGCCTCCCTCTCGATCGCCTCGACATCGCCGGCCGCCGCGGATGGATCCCCGGTCGCTGGTGCCCGACTGCAGCCCACGGCAGAAAGGAGGACAGCCACGGCCAAGCAAGTGGCTGCGTTCGTGATGTGCCTGGCTGGTTTCGTCACAATATAAACATAATGGTCGTTTACCTGTGCGAGAGGCGGGCATTTTCCCCGCTTGACCAAGCGCAAAAAACATCGCTGATCCCGGCCTCACGGCGCGGGAACCACCGTCGGCTGGTTCCGCCGATTGCCGCCACGGTTGCGCTCGCCGCGTTCGCGTTCGCCCCGCCCGCCTTCGCGTGAGAACAATTCGCGGGCAACATTGCGCATTTCGTTTCGCATGTCGTACTCCTCGCCTTTGACCTTGGCCTCGAGTTGGCGGGTGTACATTTGCACGACCCTGTCGGTGGTGTCGTCGCCGGAAGCCTGAACCCCCTGCATCAGGGTCAGCCGGGCCTGCAGCGTGGCGGCATCCTCGGTATCGTCCATCTCGCGCAGTGCGGACCACTTGACCTGAATATCGTACTCGTCGCTGGACATGATGTCCTTGAACATCTGGTTCGCCTGCGGGTTGGTGCCGGTGTATTTGAGTCCGGCGCGGGCGAGGTTGGCCAAGTCGCCCCTGTCGGTGACTTGCCCGCTGTTGAACGCCTGAAAAATCGCATCCATCGCCTGCTCCTTGCCGACGTCGTTGAGATAATCGAGCACTGTACGGTCAATGCCGCCGTCGTCATCAATGAGCATCCCCTGGGCGGACTGCACAAATGTCTGGTCGTTGTACATTTCCAGCACCATGAACAAATACTGCTTGGACGCCTTGTCGAAGTTGTTCGGGTTGGGCACCTCCACCGGGTCACTCAACAAGGTGTGCGCCGCGTCCAGCGCCTCATCGCGATACGCTTCCTTGCCAAGCCAACTCCGGACTTTCTTGGCGGTGTAAGCCACCTCGAAGCCCCGGGCCGTCTTGGCGAGCACCTCGGCCAACGCAGCTTCCGCATGGTCTCCGCCGATCTCGGTGAGGATGTCAATCAACCCGATGCGCATCGAGGGTGGCTGCTCGAAATCCAGCGTCGTGCGACCACCCCGGTTTCGGAATCGGTCCCATCGGTTACCGCCCCGCCCGCTCTCCTCCTCCTCGGAGCGTTGCACCGCAAAGTCGATGTCCTCCATCTTGTTGAGGAACTCGCGGATGTGCGGCACGGAAGCCTCGCCCTGCTCCACCAGACTCTCTAGCAGGAAGTTGATACGTCGTTGCACAGCCCGGCGGTTCCCGGAGGTCATCTTGATTTGCATCAACTCCTCGATGATGTCCGGCGCCGACAGGCCGGAGTCGGCCACAGCCGGGCCGCCGCTGTTGAGCTGGGCGCGGAGGCTGTCGATGCGCGACTGGGCGTTGGCCAGCTTGGCTTTGAGAGAATCTTTTTCCTTCTTGATAGCCTCGAGTTGCTCGGCGTTTGCGGTGGAATCCCCGGCGGGAGCGTTACCGCAGCCAGTCGTCAATGCGATGGATGCCGCGAGCACGCCCGTGGCGATTGTCGGAAGAAATGTTATTGTTTTCATTGTTTTCCCTGATTCAAAACCCGTCAATCAAACAAAGCTTATACGCCCCAGCACCTGGCCGAGTTACACAAAACAGGCCGAAAGGTGACATTTTACCGCGGGAATGCAATCCGTTCTTCCGGTCAAAAATGTGCCGAATCTGGGCGAAAGCTTTTGTGCGCCTGGCCAAGCGCTTACTCTGCGTGGCTTCCGGGCATGGAGGAAAAATCGCTGAAACGAACCGCACTTTTCGAAACCCACACCGCGCTTGGCGCGCGTATGGTCGGGTTTGGCGGCTGGGAAATGCCGGTGCTCTATTCCGGCATCTTGCAGGAACACCACGCCGTCCGCCAAGCCGCCGGCCTGTTCGACATCTCGCACATGGGCGAGTTCCAGTTTGATGGCCCGGACGCGATCGAGTTCCTAAACCAACTATTGACCAACGACTTGGCCAAGCTTTCTACCGGCCAAGGCCAATACACGCTGCTCTGCCAGGACGACGGCGGCGTGATCGACGACCTCTACGCCTATCGGCTCGGCGACACGCGCTACCTGCTCATCGTCAACGCCTCGCGGCTCGAGGTGGACTGGATGTGGATCAAGGCCCAGCACAACTCCCGGCACAAGTCGCTGCAACTCGAGATGACCGACCTCTCCGGCGACTTGGCGGCGATGGCATTGCAGGGGCCGAAGGCGGCTGAAATCATCGCCGATGTTTTTCCGGCAGCCGTCGAGCTGCTGAAAAACCAAATCGCCGAACTCGACTTCGGCAGGGCAACCGCCTGGGTGTCGCGCACCGGCTACACCGGCGAGGACGGCTTCGAGCTGGTCGTGCCCAACAACCAAGCGGCGGCTTTGTGGGCGCAACTCACGTCGCTTGGCCAAGCGCTTGGCCTCGTGCCGGCCGGCCTCGGCGCGCGCGACACCCTTCGCACCGAGGCCGGCTACTCGCTGTACGGCCACGAACTGACCGCTGCCACCACGCCGATCGAGGCCGCGCTTGGCTGGGCCGTCGCCCTCGACAAGCCAAGTTTCACCGGCCGTGAAACGCTTGCGGCGCAAAAACAGGACGGAGTCTCCCGCCGCTGCGTCGCCTTCAAAATGACCGGCAAAAGTGCCCCGCCGCGCGCGCAGTACAAAATATTTTCCGCCGACGGAACCGACCGCGAAATCGGCGAAGTGACCAGTGGCACGCAAAGCCCGTCGCTCGGCTGCGGCATCGGTCTGGGCTATGTCGAGACCGCCCACGCCAAGTCCGGCACCAACATCGAGATCGAAATTCGCAACCGATGCTTCCCGGCGCAAATCGTCCGACGACCGATTTTTAAAAAACCGGGTTGACTGCCGGGCCGCTCATTCGCTAGAAAAACGCCTGCGATGTCAGACATACCGATCAACTTAAAGTACGCCAACTCACACGAATGGGTGCGCGTGGGGGGAGACGAAGCCATCATCGGAATCTCCGACCACGCCCAGGAGGAACTGACCGAACTGGTGTTCATCGAGCTACCCGAGGTCGGGAGCGAGTTGGCAATGGGAGATCCCTGCGCCGTGGTCGAGTCGGTCAAGACCGCCAGCGATATTTATTCGCCATTGAGCGGCGAAGTCATCGAGACCAACGACGCCCTTGAAACCGAGCCGGGCACCGTCAACGAAGACCCCTACGGCGACGGCTGGTTTTTCAAAATCCGCCTGAGTAACCTTGACGAACTCGACGCCCTCCTCTCCCCCGACGACTACGCCGAGCAGCTCAACTAGCCGCCACCGGAGGAGCACACGTGTGGTTTGCACTGTTTCCCAGCTAGAAACTGAAGAAAATGGGCATTTTCCCCAAACCAAGCAATGGCCTAAATAGTACGTGTGCGTTGTATTTTGAGTTGTCTTGCCGTCTGCCCTTCGGCAGGCTTTTCGTTAAGCGGGCTTTTTCAGGTTGGTTCGCCAGATTTATGAGGTATTTCTCGATCGCAACGTTGGCTTTGGTGGCGGCGCTTGGCCAAGGGCGTGGCCAAGCGGCCGGGGTGGACGCCGCGCCGGCGGATGCCTGGCCGATGTATCGCGGCACGGCCTCGCTGACCGGTGTCTCGAAAAGCAAACTTGGCTCGGCGCTCAAGCTGCTTTGGACGTTCAAGGCCAAGGAGGGCATCCACAGCACGGCAGCCATCGCGAACGGCAAGGTTTACGTCGGCTGCGACGACGGCAACTTGTACGCACTGGATTTCAAGACTGGCAAAAAACTGTGGGCGTTTAAGACGGACGACATCGTCGAGTCGTCGCCGCTGGTGCACAACGACCGTGTTTACTTCGGCTCGTCGGATGGGTTCGTGTACGCGGTCACGGCCAAGGACGGGAAGCTGCTTTGGAAATTTGAGACTGAAGATCGCGTGCTTGGTGCGCCCAACTTGTTCGAGCCAAGCGGCGACGGGGCCAAGCCGGCGCTGATCGTCGGCAGCTACGATTTTCGGCTCTATTCGCTCGACCTCGATTCCGGCAAGAGCAACTGGCATTACGAGACCTCCAACTACATCAACGGCTCGCCGGCGGTGTCGTCCGGACGAACGGCGTTCGGCGGCTGCGACGCCGTGCTGCACGTCATCCAGTTGGCCGAGGGCAAAAAGGAAAAGCAGATCGACGCCGGGGCGTACATCGTCGGCTCGGCGGCGGTGGTCGATGACATGGCATACATTGGCCACTACGAAAATGAGTTTCTCTGCATCGACATCAACGCCGGCAAGATCGCCTGGAAATACAAGGACCGCTCCTTCGCCTATATTTCGTCGGCGGCGGTGACGGCGGATCGCGTGGTGGTCGGCTGCCGCGACAAGCGGCTGCACTGCCTCGACCGCAAGACCGGCAAACGGCTGTGGGCGTTCCGGACTCGGGGCAGCATCGACAGCTCGCCGGTGGTCGCTGACGGGAAGGTGGTCGTCGGCTCGGACGATGGCAACCTGTACATTGTCTCGCTGGCGGATGGAAAAAAACTTTGGTCGTACGAGATTGGGGAACCGATCATCGCCGCGCCGGCCTTGGCCAACGGCACGATCATCATCGGCGCAGAGGACGGCCGGGTTTACGCATTCGGCCCGGCCAAGTAAAAACAGGAAACAGACCATGAGCGACACCGCAACCACCACAGCCCCCAAGACAGCGCCACCGCTGGAGAAACAGACCACGGTCGGCAACTACTTCGTCTCGAACTACCCTCCGTTCTCCTTTTGGAAACCGGAGGACATCCCGGACTTTCGCGCCGCGCTTGGCCAAGCGCCCAAGCCGGACACGCCGCTGGGCATCTACGTGCACATCCCGTTCTGCCGCAAGCGCTGTCACTTCTGTTATTTCCGCGTGTACACGGACAAAAACTCGTCGGAGATTCGCAACTACATCGACGCCGTGCTGGACGAGATGCGGCTCTACGCGAAGGAGGCATTCGTCGGCGGGCGCAAGCCGAACTTCATCTACTTTGGCGGCGGCACCCCGTCGTATCTTTCCGAGGATCAACTGCGCTACCTGACCGACGGCATGAAGGAATTGCTGCCGTGGGACGAGGCGGAGGAGGTCACCTTCGAGTGCGAGCCGGGGACGCTGCGCGAGAAGAAACTCGAGGTGCTGCGCGAGATCGGCATCACTCGATTGAGCCTCGGCGTGGAGAATTTCGACGACCACATTCTCGAGGTGAACGGTCGCGCCCACCGAGGCGCGGAGATCGTGCGATCGTACGAGTTTGCCCAAGGGCTGGGCTTCCCGCAGATCAACATCGACCTCATCGCCGGCATGGTCGATGAGACGGAGGAGAACTGGAAGGAGTGCATCAAGCGCACCCGCGAGATGGCGCCGGACAGCGTCACGATTTACCAGATGGAAGTGCCGTACAACACTGGAATTTACAAGCAGATGAAGGCCGAGGGCAAACTCACCGCGCCGGTCGCCGACTGGGAAACCAAGCGCCGCTGGGTCAGCGAGGCGTTCGCCGAACTGGAGCAGGACGGCTACGTCGTCGGCAGCGCCTACACCGCAGTGAAGGACAAGACGAAGACGAGCTTCGCCTATCGCGACAAGCTTTGGGCCGGCGCGGATCTGCTCTCACTGGGCGTCGCGTCGTTCGGCCACATCGGTGGCACGCACTACCAAAACCAGCACGACTTCGCGCCGTACGTCGAGCGCCTGCAAAACGGTGAGTTGCCGGTGCACCGTGCGCTGACACCGACCGATGACGAGCGGCTGATCCGCGAGTTCGTTTTGCAGATGAAGCTCGGCCACCTGAAGTTTTCCTATTTCACCGACAAGTTCGGCGTGAACCCGACCGAGCGTTTTGCCAAGCCGTTGCAAACCCTTCAGGACTGGGGCTTTGCGACGCTCGACGGCGACGACTGGCTGCTGAACCGCGAAGGCTTGCTGCAGGTTGACCGCCTGTTGCACGAGTTCTTTTTGGACGAGCACCGAAACGCCCGCTACGCATAACACCTTGAGCCACACCGAAACCAGCGTCGCCGTAGCCGAGACCGTGTTGACCCATCCGCTCGATGAGTTTTACCGCTTGGCCAAGCGCCCGCTCCCGGTCATCGAGCGGGTCGATGGCCCCGCCGTGCCGGAGCCGCATCGCTCGCTGCTGATGCACGAGCGCGACATGACCTCCACGCTGGGCCAATTCCACGGCGACGACATCGGCCTCGAGGTACTGCACCGGCACAACGGCGGCGACGCCTACTATCGCGAGGTGCTGCTGCTGGCCAAGCGCGACCGCCGACCGGTCGAGTACGGCGCCATCAAGATTCACCTTGGCCAATTTCCCGAACCGGCGCGGGACGCCATCACCGGGGCCGCCGTGCCGCTTGGCCAACTGCTACACGATTACGGAATCGGCCACTTGAGCCGCCCCTCCGGTTTTTTGCGGGTCGAGTGCGACGACTACATCGGCGGACTGTTCGGCCTCGACGAGCGGCCCTTATTGTACGGACGGCGCAACACCCTTTACGACGCCGGCGGCGAGCACCGCTTGGCCGAGATCGTGGAGATCCTGCCGCCGGTATGAGCGACAACGGACAGTACGACGCGCTCCTGATCGGGGCCGGCCCGTCCGGCTCGTGCGCCGCCGCGCTGCTCGCCGAGCACGGCCACAACGTGCTGCTCATCGAGCGCGAAAAATTCCCACGCTACCACATCGGCGAGTCGCTGCTGCCGTTCACCTACGAGCCGCTCAAGCGGCTTGGCCTAATCGAGCGGATGCGCGCCTCGGCGTTCATCAAGAAATACAGCGTCCAGTTCATCTCCACCTCCGGCAAGGCGTCGCAGCCGTTTTACTTCAACACCCGCTACGACGACGACGTGGCGCAGACGTGGCAGGTGCTGCGCTCCGAGTTTGACCAGATGCTGCTCGACCACGCGCGCGACAAGGGGGCGAACGTCGTCGAGGAAACCAAGGTGCTCGATCTGCTGCGGGACGGCGATCGGGTGACTGGCGTGCGCGTGCGGCAGCCGGACGGCACCGAGGCCGAGTATCGCGCCCCGATCACGCTCGACTGCTCCGGCAAGGAGTCGTTCGCCGCGTCGCGCAACCGCTGGCGCGTGCCCGATCCCGAGCTCAAAAAGGTCGCCGTCTGGACCTATTACAAGGGCGCCAAGCGCGACAAGGGCATCGACGAGGGCACGACCACCGTGGCGTTCCTGCCGGAGAAAGGCTGGTTTTGGTACATCCCACTGCACGACGACCGGGTCAGCGTCGGCGTCGTGGCCGAGGGTAAATACCTCACGCGCGGCGGCATCAAGGCACCCCAGGATATTTTTCACCGTGAGGTCGGCCTGAACAAGTGGATCGAGGAATACCTCGCGCCGGGCCACTCCACCGGCGACTACTACGTCACCAACGAGTTTTCATATCACTCGAGGCATTGCGGCTGCGAAGGCTTGCTGTTGCTCGGCGATGCTTTCTGCTTTCTCGATCCCGTGTTTTCTTCCGGCCTCATGCTGGCGCTCAAGAGCGGCGTGATGGCTGCCGACGCCGTTCACGAGGCGATCGAGGCCGATGACTTCTGCCCGGCGCAATTCGAGAGCTACGCCACCACACTGCGCGAGGGCATCGAGAACATGCGCAAGCTGGTGTACGCCTTCTACAACCCGAACTTCAGCTTTCGCGACCTGACCAACAAACACCCCGACCTCGCGGGCGAGATCACCGACTGCCTCTCCGGCGACGTGAACAAGGACTTCTCCCGCCTTTGGGCAGCCGTCGGGGAATTCGCGCCGATCCCGGACGAACTCCCCTACGGCATGCCAAAAGTTCCCGGGAAAGCAATGGTGTAAAAAGAAAAAATGGGGTTGCCCAACACTCAATCTGCCGCACCCTGTAACACCGTCCGGCTGTAGTTATCAGTCAGGACACCCAGGTTTTCCAGCGTGATTGTTTCGTCATCAAACTTATCCCCGAACTCTCGCGTCAAGAACCCGCGCAGCCCAAGTGCATAGTCGGTCAGGATGTTCAGGGTGCTGCTGCTCAAATATTCATCCGCTTCATTTCGGATGAATGTCAGCAGCTTGAGACTTTTGGCATCCTTGGTGAATTTCGTTAGTTGCCGGATCATTTCAATGACATTCACCTGTTCCCCGGCCTTTTGGTATTTGGACAAATAATCAAAACAATAAGGGGCTGGCATAGCTAAGGGTTAGGAAAGACAAAGTCAGAGGCATGTATGAAAGGAAGAGTCGACTAAGCGGAAAGCAGAGAGGAAAGAGGATCGAAATGTTTGTA
>CAUZVJ010000053.1:0-11304 GCA_963583225.1 Verrucomicrobiia bacterium | reverse complement strand
TTCCCAGTCTTGCAACGGGCAGCGTCACCGAAGCCAACCGCCACCAAGCCGTCGTTCGCGCCATCGCGTTTTCGCCGGACGGCCAATGGCTCGCCTCCGCCGGACTCGACGGACTCGTGCTGCTGACGCCGCGCAAACTCAAAGCCAAGCCGGTCGTGCTGGCCGACCACTCCGCCGGCGTCGAGTCGCTCGCTTTCGCGCCGGACTCCGGCCAACTCGCCTCCGGTTCGCGGGACGGCCGCGTGCGGCTGCACACAATCGGAGGGCGTTTGCTGCGGACGTTTCAGGGAGTCGGCGAGCCGCCGGACGCCACCGGTTTCGGCCAAGCGCCGAGAGTACTTTGCCTCGATTGGAGCGAAGCGGGTCTAATCGGTGGGACGTCGACCGGCTACGTCTTTCGGTTGCCCAGCGGCCAGGGCGACTGGCAGCCGCTGCATCGAAAAACAGCCGGCCCCGTATATTCGCTTGGCCAAACGCCCGAGCAAATCATCGCCGGAAAAACCGGCCAACTTCTTAGGCTGACCAAGCCATCGAAGTAACCCACTTTACCGTTCCCCGATGCGATAAAGGTGGGTTTTTGTGCGGAGAATCCACGCGCTGCCGTGTACAGCGGGGGAAGCCATGAAGCCGCCGTCGAGCTGGTTTTTCGCCAAGACTTTGAACTCGCGACTCGCCGCGAGGGCGGTCGTTTTGCCTTCTTCGCTGAAGAAGAAAATGCGCTCCCCATCAGTCGCCGGGGCGGAGGAGAAATTGCCCCCGACACGTTCGCTCCAAACAATTTTTCCTGACTTGGCCTCGATGCACGACGCGATGCCGCCGTCGTCGATCATGAAAATTAACTCGCCAATCAGCAACAGCGACGGCTTTTTCGCGACACTGCGCTTGAGTCGCCACTTGACGTGAGAGCCAGTTATCTCGCCCCGGCCGCTTGGGTCGATCGCCAGCAGTTGGCTCCTCGAAAATCCGGTCGGATAAAACACCATGTCGTGCCCGTACACCGGCCGTGTGCTGGCCGAATGCTGGCCGCGCTCGGTCACGCGCCAAAGCTCGCGACCGGTCATCGGATCGTACGCATAGCCGGCCATCGCGCCGACGCTGATGAGTTGCGTGACACCGCCGTGCTCGATGACGTGCGGCGTCGAGTAACCTTTACGCAAGTCACCGTCGAGATGAGGCTTCCCATCGGGATCGAGGTCCTGATAATCGACACTGCGCTTGGTGCGCCAGACCGTCTTGCCGGTGCGCTTGTCCAGCGCGGTGATGAACTGATGATCGGCTCCGTCGAACGTGAGGATGAGAAGGTTTTTATGAATGATCGGCGACGAACCGGCCCCACGAAAATGGTCGCACACAAAATCGTCCCGCGACCAAAGCACCTCGTTGGTTTTGGTGTCGAGACACGCCGTGCCTGGTGAACCCCAAGTCAGATAAACGCGATTCTTTTCAACGATCGGCGTCGGCGAAGCGTAGCTGTTAAACTTGTGCGCGAACTGCGGATCGGCGACGCTGAAAAGTTGTTTCTCAAAAATGATTTTGCCGCTATTCGCATCGACGCAAAGGCCGGTAAGTTTGTGCCCCTTCGGGTCGGCGGTCGTGAGCCATATTTTGTCGCCAAACACCACCGGCGACGACCATGCCCGCCCCGGTAACGCCACTTTCCAAGCAACGTTTTTTTCTTCACTCCACTCGACCGCCAACGCTTGGCCACCGGGAACATGCCCCGAGCCAAACGGCCCACGAAACTGCGACCAATCGCCCAAGCCGGACACCGTCGACGCAAGCAAAAGTCCGGACAAAACCAAGCGCTCGGGCAAGAAGTTTTCAGTGAAATAATTCATTTGAAAAAGTGGCGAAAAGTTACGCATGCCATTCATGTTTTCGCAAGTAAAACCGGCTATCACTTATCTTGAAGCAACTGCCAAATCAGCACGAAAGCAGGGGCGAAGTCTTTCCTGGATTGGGCGATCCAATCGGTGATTTTTTCGGGCGCGAACCAGCGGCCGTCGAGGAGTTCTTCGGGGTCGAGTCGGAACGGGCCTTCGTGTTCGAGACGATAAACCCAGACGAATTCCTGCCCGGTCTCTTCGCAGGCAGCGATCTTGAACAAGCGTTCCGGCACGGCGGCCAACTCGAGGCCGATTTCTTCTCGTGGTTCGCGCAGAGCGCAGGCGTCATACGTCTCACCGGCATCGACATGACCGGAGACAGAGGAGTCCCACGTGCCTGGGAAGCAGTCTTTTTTCATCGAGCGCTTTTGCAGAAACAACTCTCCCGCTGCGTTGAAAACAAGCAGGTGAATGGCGCGGTGTCGCAGCCCAAGCCGATGCACTTCGCTGCGAGTTTTCTGGCCGGCCACTTGGTCTTTCACATCAACGACATCAAAAATTTCCTCACTCATAAACTGTGCGGTTTTCGGACAAAGTTTCGTTTAAAATCCATTCAACGGTTTCACCCTCATCCGGCCTGTGGCCACCTTCTCCCTGAGGGAGAAGGAATGCTCCGTTTCATTCGCGTCACTTCGCGTCCATTCGCGGTTAAAAAACAAGCGCTTCGCCAAGCCGAAGCCCCGAAGGAGCGGAATAAAATAGCCCGGGGCGTCAGCCCCGGGTTGGAAGCCGCAAAAAAAACACAAGCCCCGCAGGGGCGGCACAAAAACAAACATGGATGGACAGGATGAACAGGATAATTTGGGGCGAGGTGGAACTGGCCCCTCCCGGGATTTCGAGCGCGATCCAAAGCGGCGCGCAGCGCCGCACTCCACGACGCTGGCGCGAACGCCGCGACTCCCTCTCCCAGCGGGAGAGGGGCGGGGAGAGGGAGAGCGGGTCGGTTTCGTCAGCAGTCTTGAAAAAGTGTGTTTTGTCATTCAACATTTCCGGCTTGGCTAAGGCGTTGGATGAGTTCGGTGAATTGCTCGAGGGTCACTCGCTCGGCTCTGATTTTTTCGTCGAGGCCAAGCGCGTCGAACGCCTCCACAACGGCGGCTTCGGGCCAGTCGCGCTTGAGCAGCTTCATCATTTTTTTGCGGCGCTCGGCGAAGACGCGCTTGACGATTTTTTTGAAAATCGGGCACAGCTCCGGAGGCAACAGCGGCGTCTCGCGACGAAGCAATTCGATGCAGCCGGAGTCCACATTTGGCTCGGGATAAAACGAGCCGCGCGGGATGGTGAACCACTCGCCCGCCGCGTAGTGCAGCCCGATCAACAGCGCGAGCACACCGTATTCTTTCGTGCCCGGCTTGGCCAACATCCGCTGCACAACTTCGAGTTGCAGCGTCACGATCATGGCGCGCGGCCGGCCCGGCGACTCGGCGAGATCGATGAGCAGCGGCGAGGCGATCGAGTACGGCAGGTTGGCGACGAGCTTGTGGCCCGACCAGTCGAACTCGGTCTTGCGGACGATCTTCATCGCGTCTGCGTGTTGCAGCGTGAGGTTGTCACGCTTGGCAAACTGCTTTTCGAGCAGCTTGATCAACCGCCGGTCCGTCTCGATGGCGGTGACGTGGCCGACGGCCTCCAGCAGCAATCCGGTCAGCGGGCCAAGACCGGGGCCAATCTCGATCACCGAATCGTCCGGCGCGAGCTTGGCCAAGGCGACGATTTTGCGGAGTTGATTTTGGTCGTGCATGAAGGTTTGCCCAAGCGACTTGGTCAACATGATGTCCTCGTCGTTGAGGATATTTCGGATCTCGGAGAGGGTCATTCGTAAGCCTCCTCAAGTGCGCGGCCCAGCGCGCGGATTAACTTCGTGATGTGCGACTTGCCGACGGTGAGCGGCGGCGTGAAGGCCAGGATATTCGCCGGGGCGCCTTCCGGCAGCAGGATGAAACCGTCGCTCAACAGCCGCTTGGTCACGCCGAGGGCGATGTCGGTGGCGGGCGTGCCGTCGTCGTGGAACAACTCGAACGCGAGCATCAGGCCAAGGCCGCGCGCCCGGCAGCGGGCACGGCCGATGCGCTTGGCCAAGCGCTGGAGTTCGCCGAGAAACAGTTGGCCCATCTCGGCGCTGCGCTTGGGCAGGTTGCGCGACTCAAGTTCGCGGAGAGAAGCGAGTGCCATCGCGCAACCGACCGGGTGGCCGAGGAACGTGCTTGTGTGAATCGCCTCGCCGGTGGACTCGGGCCAGGCGCGATCCATCACCGACGCGCTGCCGACGCAGGCCGAGAGCGGGAAGCCGCCGGTGAGCGCTTTGCCGAGGCAGAGGAGATCCGGCGTCACGCCGAAATGCTCGCTCGCAAACCATCGCCCGGTGCGGCCGAAGCCGGTATAAACCTCGTCGCAAATCAGCAGCGCGCCGTTTTTGTCGCACACTTTGCGGAGCAATTTCAGGAAGCCGGCAGGCGGGATATTTGTGCCGCCGCGACCCTGAATCGGCTCGACCAAAATCGCGCCAACTTTGTGTTTGCGACACTCGGCGGCCAGGCGCTGCTCGAGCTTGGCCAAGTCGGCCTTGGCGCGGGGGAACGGAACGAAGCTGGCGAACCCGCCGATTTGGCGGCGGAACGGCGAGCGAAAATCACTGCGCCAAGTGGCGTTGAGCGCGCCGTAACCGAGGCCGTGATAGGCGTCCTCAAACGCGATGATGCGCGTGCGGCCGGTGGCGAGATGGGCGGTCTTGAGCGCGGCCTCGACCGCCTCGAAGCCGGAGCTGCAAAAGATCGTTTTGCCGGTGCGCTTGGCCAGGCGCTCGAAGGTGATTCGGCTGAGTTCGCGGGCCAGTTCGGCCTTGAGCGCGTGCGGGTGAACGTCGCCCATCGCGTGCAGCAGCTTGGCCATTTGGCGCTGGCCGGCGGCGACGATTCGGGGGTTGGCGTGGCCGGCCGCCGCCACTGCAAACGCGGCGGTGAAGTCGAGATACTCGCGCCCGGCGTCGTCCCAAACGCGCATGCCCTTGGCCCGCTCCCAGACGATCGGCCAACTGCCGTCCGGCTCGATGAAGGTGATGTTGCGCGACTCGAAACAGCGCAGTTGCTCGATGGTTTTGTTGGCCTTTTTTTTCACGGCTCAAACGCCTTTTTCGTCGGGCGGCCAGATGAATTTGTGCATCTGCAATTGGAACCGCACGCGCAGTTTGTCGCGGGTGACGCGCTCGACGAGTTCGCGCCGGCTGATCGGCGAATGATCGGCGGGAAATGTGTTCAGCGATTCGTCGCGCTGATGCGCCTCGAGCGGGGCGACCCACGAGAAAAGCACGGGGCAGATCTCGCTGAGTTTGTATTCGGTGAGTTGTGCCTTGGCCCAAGCGTAGTCCTCCCCGGTGCCGATGACGAACTTCACTTCGTCACTTGGCTTGAGTCGGGCGATGTTGTCGGCGAGCATTTTTTTGGACTCGCCGCTGCTCGGGCATTTCCAATCCATGATGTGCCTCACGCGCGGGTCGCTCGCGCCGATGTCGTGCGCGCCGCTGGTCTCGACGAGCACGGTGAGGCCCATGTCACAGAGACGGCGCATCAGCGGGTGAACGTTTTTTTGCAGCAACGGCTCGCCGCCGGTCAACTCGACGAGCGGCAGTTTGTCGCCAGGCTCGCCGGTGAAATCGCACTGCTTTTCAAGTTCGTTGATGACCTCGTCGATGCTCATCGACTTGCCGCCGGTGAAGGCGTAGGCGGTGTCGCAGTAGGAGCAGCGGAGGTCGCAGCCGGTCAGGCGGACGAAGGCGCACGGCAGGCCGGCGAAGGTGCTTTCGCCCTGGATGCTCAGGTAGATTTCGTGAACCAGCAGCGAGTCGGCCATGGTTAAAAATTTGGCGATTTACGCGTTTGCCTCATGTCTATTATACTGCCACGCGTTCTCCCTCTCCCCGACCCTCTCCCGCTGGGAGAGGGAGCTTGGCCAAGCGCGTCCCCTTGATTCCTTCTCCCTCGAGGGAGAAGGTGGCCGCAGGCCAGATGAGGGTGAAAAGCCCCGTATGTTTTTTTGCAAAGTTCACTGTTTTATCACCGGGCAAAAAATTACGCCTCGGCAAGATTTGTCCAGAGATTGGCGCTCATCCAAATGCCGCGCGTGAACACCTCGAGATCCATTTTTTCGTTGGGCGAATGGAGGTTGTCGTCCGGCAGCGCGAGGCCAAGCAGATAAGTATCGACCTTTAAAATGCGGGCGAAATGCTCAACAATCGGGATCGAGCCGCCTTCGCGCAGCAGCACCGGCTCGTGGCCGAACGCGGCCTTGAGCGACTTGAGCGCGGCCTTGGCCAAGGGGCCGGTCGGCGAGACGATGTACGGGTCGGCCGCGTGGCCCAACTCGACCTCGATGCGCATCGTTGGCGGGCAAAGTGCCTTGAGTTGCTTGGCAACCAAGCGGAGGATTTTTTTGGGATTCTGATCCGGCACGAGGCGCATGGTGATCTTCGCGCTGGCGGCGCTTGGCACGATGGTTTTGCTACCCTCGCCCTGATAGCCGCTGGTGAGGCCGTTGATCTCGAACGTCGGCCGCGCGGCGCGCTGCTCGTTGGGCGTGAAACCTTTCTCGCCGAAGAGCGCCTTCACGCCGAGCAGCTTTTTGTACTTGGCCTCGCTGTACGGGACGCGGGCAAGTTGCCGGCGCTCGTAGGCGGTGAGCTTGACGACGTCGTCGTAAAAACCGGGGACGTTGATGCTGCCGTTTTTATTGATCATCCGGCCGAGCATTTTGCTCAGCGCCATCGCAGGATTCTCGACCGAGCCGCCGTAAATGCCGGAGTGCAAATCGCGGTCGGGGCCGGTGAGTTTGACCTCGAGCGCGGCGACTCCGCGCAGCGCATACGTCAGCGCGGGATGCTTGAGATCGGGCATGCCGGTGTCGGAAACCACGACGCCGTCGCACTTGAGTTCGCGTTTGTTTTGCTTGAGAAACTCGACGAGTGCCTCGCCGCCGACCTCCTCTTCGCCCTCGACGACGAACGTCAAGTCGCACGGCAGCTCGGTGCCGGTTTTGAGATACGCCTCGACAGCTTTGAGGTGGGCGAAGTGCTGGCCTTTGTTGTCGCTCGCGCCGCGCGCGAAGAGGTTGCGACCGCGCAGCGTCGGCTCGAACGGCGGACTGTTCCACAGCTCCAGCGGCTCGGGCGGCTGCACGTCGTAGTGGCCATAAACGAGAAAGTGCGGCTTGGCGCTGTTACGCTTTCGCGGTGTGGCGAGGGTGACGATCGGGTGGCCGTCGGTCTTGTGCACGCGCGACTTGAGGCCAAGCGACTTGGCATGAGCAGCGAGCCAGCGGGCGCAGTCGGTCATGTCTTTTTTGTGCTCGCTCTGAGCCGAGACGCTGGGGAAGCGCAGATACTCAATCAGCTCGTCGATGAACCGTTGCCGATTGGCGTCGATGTATTTCTTCAGTTGTTTCATGGATTGGAAAGGGCGCTTGGCCAAGCGGCGCGGGCGGGTTGCTTCCCTCGGTCACCAGATTATGCCGCGCGGGCTGCCACCGCAACCCCGCCCAAGGTGACTTTTTGGCTGACAGGGGGCGTAACTTTTGGCAGATTTTCTGTGTAGCACTCGCTTGTGGGGCTGGTTCCCCGTCATTATTCCTGTCGTTATGAAAAAAATCATTGTTCCCATTCTGGTCGGTTTCGCGCTCGTCTCATCGGTAAAAGCAGCCAAGGCCGCGCCGCCGCTGGAGGCTTTGCTGCCCGCTGAAACCGTGCTCGTGATGGCCGCGCCGGACTACGCCGCCGCGAAAAAACATTTTAAGGCCAGCGCGGGCGGGCTGTTTTGGGACAGTGCCGAGTTCAAGCCGTTTCGCAAAAAACTGGCCGACGGCTTCGAGGCGAACGTGCTGGACGGTATTGAGGAGGAGTTGGCGATTGATTTTGAGGCGTTCGAGGAGATGGCCAGCGGCCCGGTCGCGTTGGCCGTGGTGCCCGGGAAGGAAGCCGATGAGAAGCCCGGATTGCTGCTGCTGCTCGATGCCGGTCGGAAGAGTGTCACCCTCCGCAGGACCTTGTCCCGGCTCAAGCGCAACTGGAAAAAGGACGATCGTGAAGTCAGTGAGACGGAGATTGGCGGGATTGATTTCACCACGGTGAGCGACGCGGAAGGCGACGGGCAAGTGCACGTTGGTCGTGTCGGCGCTCAACTGATCGTCGGGACGAAGGCGGGACAGATCGAGGGTGTCCTAGTGCGATTAAACGGCAAGGGCAACGGAACGCTGGCCGACAACCCAGCGTTTGCAGCGGACCACGGCACGTTGCTGAAGGGAGCCGATTTTTACGTGTGGGCGAATCCCGGCGCGGTGCTGCCGCAACTGCTCGACAACCTGCCGGACGGGGCCGAGCTGGGCATCGACTTCGGCGAAATTGTGGGTGCGCTGGGCATCGACGCCTTGGGCACATTTGCCATGGCGTACAGCGAGCGGCCCGATGGCTCACACTCCGAGATGTTTATCGGCTTGCCCAAGGCCAAACGCAAGGGACTCTTCGGCCTGCTGGAAACCAAGCGTGCTGACGCCTCGCCGCCGCCGTTCGTGCCGGCCAACGTGGGCGCGTTTTCGCGGTGGCGTGTCGACATGGGCGCCGCATGGACAAACCTCGAGAAACTGCTGCTTGAGTTGTCGCCGGACGTGGCCAACATGGTCGAGTTCACCGTCGGCCTGCTCGGCAAGGACAAGGATTCGAACTTCGACTTCAAGAAAAGTTTCCTCAACAACTTTGGCGACGACCTGATTTTTTACCGAATGCCGTCCAAGGGCACGGCACTGAACGACCTCGGCTCCGGCCCGATGGTGTTTCTCGTCAAGTCACCCAATCCGGCGGAGCTCATCAAGGGCATCGGCGCGGTGCCCGGCATCCTGCCGCCGCCGCTCAACGAAGCCGCGCTCGAGCCGCGCAAACTGGGCGAGCACACCGCGCATAGCTTCGGCCTGATGGAATTGCCCGACCCGAGCACCGGCGAATTGACGGGGATCGAGATTCTGTTCGCGGTCAAGGACGGCTACATGGCGGTGTCCACCGATGCCGACCTGCTGCAGGCTCTGCTGGACGGCAAGGCGCAAGCGCCCTTGGCCAAGCGCGACGGCCTCGCCGCGACGGCGGCAGCGGTCGGCGGGATGGATTCCGGCCTCTTCGGCTACCAAAATGATCGCGAAATGGTGCTCAGCACGCTGGATACTCTCCGCGACAATGCCGACCAATTTGACATGATTTTCAGCATGATCCCGATGGAGGGCTTGGGCGAAGTCAGCCTGAGCGACTGGCTGGATTTTTCGCTGCTACCGCCGGGTGAAAAAATCGCAAAGTACTTTGACTTCACCGTTTACAGCGCCGAGGCCAACGATCGCGGGATCAGTCTGAAGACGTTTTCGCCGCGCCCGGCGACTCTGAAGCGGTAGCCGTCGTCTCCAGTTTTTTCAACTTGCGGGCGTAGGCGTTTCCGGGGCGGGCCGCTTCGCGCATCAAAAAAATTCCTGCCACGCGGGATTTTTCCGTGCCGCGAAGCACCGCCGCCGAGAGGGTCGGGTAATGTGTTCCCGGCTCGCCCCAGACATCGCGCAGCGCGTCGATAATTTTCGCCTCCTGCTCGCCGCCAAGCTGAAACGTCCCGCGCAACGCAGCCCACAATCCGCGCTCGGCCGGCATGAGCCGCTGCAACACGTCGAAGCCGACCACGCGCAATTCGTACCGCTCACTGCCGACGAGCCGCATCGCCGACGGGGCGGCGCGGTAGCCCATTGTTGACAGTGCGGCGGCGGCGGCGTTGGCCTCGGCGCTGCCCGGCTTGGCCTCAATAATTTTTACCAACGCGGGAGCAGCGGTGGCGGCGTCCGACTTCATGTTTCGCAGCACGTGCAGCATCCGCGTGCGGTGGCCGCCATCCGCTTGGCCAAGCCGGTTGGTGATCTCGCGAAATGGCAGCTGGCCGAGTCCGCGCAGCGCGGCGAGGGCGTTGTTGTAAACCAACTGCTCGGGATCGCCGAGCGACTCGACGAGGTCGGGGATGGCCGGGGCCGCCGCTTGGCCAAGCGCGCCCAAGCCGGCCACGCCGCCGGCGCGGATTTCCGAACGCTCGTAAAGGCTCACCCAGCGCAGGAGGTCGCGCCGGTCGATGCCCGGCATTTTTTTGACGGCGCTGAGCAAGGGCTGTTTCCAAACCGGGTCGGTGTGGCGCGCGGCGAGTTGCAGCCACGGGAGGGCGTTGGTGCCGAGTTGCGCGACGGCGGTTTGGGCGGCGACGCGGCGGGCGGGGTCGGCTGTGACGAGCAAATCCTGCACCCACTCCTCAAGCGGGCGGCCGTCCACCTCCGGGCCGCGATCGCGCCGGGCGACGATGAGCAACAGCGCGAGCACGGCCAGTGCCGCCAAGCCGATCTTGAGCCATCGCCGTTTTCTCATGCGCGAAAGTCTGCGAGCGGCGGCGGGCGGCGGGAAGAAAAATCAGCCGTTTTGCGCCTGAATTTGGCTGGTGATCTCGAGAGCCAACTCGATAGCCTGCCGCGCCGACTCGCCGCTGACGAGCGGTTCCTGTTTTTCGGCGACACAGCGGATGAAGCTTTCCAGTTCAACCTTGAGCGGTTCCTCGCGCCGGATGGGCACCGGCTCGCGGACGACGCGCCGGCCGCCGAACTGGCTGACGAGGGTGCTCTCTTTGCCGGCGAAGATTTTTTTGAGCAGGGACGATTCGTGTTCGTCGTCGCGGGCGAGCCGGTAGTGGTAGCCCTTTTGCTCGCGGTAATCGAGCGACACGTAACTGGGCGCGTCGCCGCCACTGAAGACGCGGATTTTGCGCAGGCTCTCCGGGCTGACGCGGCTGACGGTGAGGTTGGCGACGCAGCCGTTGGCGAAGCGCAGTCGCGCGTTGGCAATGTCCTCCGACGCGCTGAGCACTTGCACGCCGGCGGCATCGATGTGCTCGACCGGCGAGCGCACGAAGGCGAGCACGATGTCGAGGTCGTGAATCATGAGGTCGAGCACCACGCCGATGTCCATGCTGCGCGCCGGGTATGGGGAGAGCCGGTGCGACTCGATGAAGCGCGGATCACGGGCGGCCTGCTGCAGGTAGTTGAAGACCGGGTTGAATCGCTCGATGTGGCCGACCTGCAGCACGCATTCGTGCCGCTTGGCCAAGCTCACCAGCTCGGCGGCCTCTGCGGCGTTGTCGGTCATCGGTTTTTCGACGAGCAGATGTTTGCCCTGCTCGAGCAGCGGCTTGGCCAAGGCGTGATGGGTGACGGTGGGCGTGACGATGCTCAGGGCGTCCGCAGCGGCTGCGGCGTCCTCGACCGAGCCAAGGGCGGTGGTGCCGTGTTTTTCGGCGATCGACTTGGCTTGGGCGGGGTCGGTGTCGTACACGCCGACGAGCTCGACGGTGCCTTGCCGGTGCATTTCGCCGTAGAT
>CAUZVJ010000052.1:0-11313 GCA_963583225.1 Verrucomicrobiia bacterium | reverse complement strand
CATGTCAACATAGCCGCCGCCCTCGCTGGTGCCCATGGCGATGCCGAGTACGCCGTTTTTGCCCAAGGCCATCGAGCCTGCCAATGCGGTGACTTCGCCGTCGTTGAGCACCTCGAGCGGTACACCCCATTCCTTGGCGATGTTGAGGAACATGTCCCTCACTTTCTCGTCGAACAGCTCCGGCTCCACGCCGCGAAACAGCGAGGCCCACGTCACGCGGTTGTGCGAATAGCAGCCGGCGGCGCTGCCCCCAATGGCGTCGACGCGGGGCAGATGCTCTGCGGCGCGCCTGAGCGAATCGATGATGCCCTCGTAATGGTAGTCCGGGTCGGGCTGGAAATAGGGATCCCAGACAATTTCCTCGCTGAACTTCACCTCGCCGTCGATCACCGCGGCGGCTTTCCGGTCGCTGCCGCCGAGGTCGAAGCCGATCCGGCAGCCGTTGAGGTTGCGGCCGATCAGGCGCGCCTCGGAATGTTCCGCAGGCAACTCGGTGCAGCCGCTCACCTCGATCGAGTGGCCGTTGTTCCGCACGCCGATCACGTCGTCGTCGAACTGTCCGAACGGGTTTGTCCGGTAGTACTCCTGCAACTGCGGCACGAGATCGTCAGCCCCGCTAAGGTGGATTTTCCAGCCGCCACGCTGCCATAGCAAAAACTTCACCAAGCGCTCGACGTGACGGAAGTTGTTTCCGGCCAACCTGTGGTCGGCGGGAAAAATCACCGTTCGATGGTGGAACACGGAACCATCGGCCTGCTCCAGAGCGATCCCCACGTCAACCGCCGAGCCGGTTTCGCGTGCGGCCCGCTCGAAGGCTTGGTTGGCCAGGATCGCCGGGCGGTAGGTGGGGTGTAGTTCCGGGAGGAATTTTGGTTCGGGTAACAGGGCTGTCTCGCTCATCACGGGGCGCGGATAGTTGGACGGTCCGCCACGCATTGCAAGACCGCTTGTTGCGAAGGGACCCGGGAGGAGCAAGTTCCACCTTGCCCCATTTTTCTTTTTTGATTTGGGAACGAGGTGGAACTCGTCCCTCCCGAAATCCCCCTCACCCCTTGGCCAAGCGGAGGAGTTCGATGAGGGTGTCCCCATGCTTGAGGGTCTTTTTCTGATCCCACGGTGTGGGGAATTCCAGCGTGTCGCGCTTGGTGTGGCCCAGGACGAACAGCCCGCCCGAATCAAGCAGCGCCGGGAGGTTGTCATCGTCGAGAAGTTGCTGGGCGAACGACTCGGATCGCTTGCCGATGTTTTTGTCGCCGTACGGCGGGTCGGCCATGATGAGGTCAAACTTGGCCCCGTTGCCGCGCAATTGGCCAAGCGCGACGAAGGCGTCCATTGTTTTGAACTGTGCGTGGCAAAGCGGGACTCCGATCGACTTGGCATTGGCTTCCATGATGCGGGCGTGCTTGGCGGACAACTCGACAAATGTGGCCGATGCCGCTCCACGACTGAGGCACTCAAGGCCAAGCGCGCCGGTGCCGGCGAACACCTCCAACACCCGCGCCTGCTCAGTAAAACCGGCCAAACTGTTGAAGATGGCCAAGCGCACCTTGTCCGGCGTGGGGCGCACACCGAGCCCCTTGGGAACCTTGAGCGTCGCGCCGGCTGATGTGCCTCCGATAATCCGCATCCGTGCCGGGATTGTTGCGTTTGGCTAGGCGCGTTGCAACCCGATGGGTCAAATTAGCTCAAAATAATCCCTTTTGCGTTTGACCCTTCGCGGCCGGAAGGAGTAAGTTTTCTGTCCTTTTTTGCAGGAACATGATCGATTTTCAATATATCCGAAGAAAACAGAAGTGGTTGTTTGGGCTGATCGCCGTTCCGGTTATCTTTGGTTTTGTCATCCTGTTCACTCCAGATGCCGAGAACCGTCTCTTCGGTCAAGGGCGCCAGTCGGAAAGTGGATTGTACGGCCAACTGGACGGAGAACCCGTAACGCGAGGCCAATGGATCGAGGCACGAAATATCGTCACTGCTCAGATGGGACAGTATGCCTCAAGATTTGGGGATGATTATTTGAACACTCGCGCCATGCAAATCCTGGGCGAGAAAGTGCTGATGAAAAAGTACGGAATCGAGCCAAGCCAGAACGATTCAGATGGCTGGATCTCCAGTCAAATCGACGGGAGTCTCGAAGCCTTGCCTGCCGAGTCGAGGCCGACCCGACAGGAGGCCGTATCCAACTGGGCGCAAGGCTTTGGAGGTTCGGCCCCGTTGGAGGCGTTCGCCCGGCATCAAGTTGGCGTCGTGCAGCTTCGGAGTTTGGCCGGGGTCTCCGGTGTGCTGGTGTCCGCCAAGGAGGCCGGGATTAAATTTCGCGAGCGCAATGAGCAGTACGAGGCAGAGGCGATTTTCCTGAGCCACACCAACTACCTCCCGCTCGTGCAGTCAACCGACGAGCAGCTCAAAAAACATTACACCAACACCCTCGCCACACATCGCATTCCCGAGCGTCGGCAGGTGTCGTACGTGACCTTCCCCGCGACGAATTACCTCGACGAGGCGGAAAAGAAATTCAACGCACTAAACGCAGCGGGCCGCGCCGGTTTTCTGACGAATTACTGGCAAGGTATCACCAACGTCGTGGGATACCAGACCAACACCATTCCCGCCTTGGCCAAGCTGATCGCCCCGGCCCGAACCAATTTGTACGACGGCATGAAGGCGGAAGAGGCGACCGCCGACATCCGTGATAAGATATTGACCACCCCCCAGCTTGGCATCGACCGGAACAATAATTTGGTGGAACTGAAATCCGGCTTGGCCGTGATCGAGGCGTACAAGGCGGGATTGGATTTCCAGCAAAGCCTCGAGGCCACCTACAAGGCCCAACCGGCCCTCGACACGCTCGAGAAGATGGCTCTTCTCCAGAACCTAACCGCCACCACCAGCCCTCCGCTGGGCAGACAGGACAGGGTTGTGTTCGGATTGCCACAGGTTCAGCCGGCGCAGGTTTTTGCCTTGAGCAAAGCCAACGCGTTTATCATCGGCGATCCTCCGTTCAGCGGCGTGGCGGGTGATTTTTACATCGCATCCCTCAAGAAAGTGTTCCCGTCGCGTAACCGAACCTTTGCCGAGGCCAAGGCCACTGTGGCGGCCGACTTCAAAAAAGCGGAAAGCATCAAGCTGATGAATGAGGCGGGCGACAAGGTTCACCAAGCCGTCAAGGGAGGGAAAGCTCTCGCGGAGGTGGCCAAGGAAAACAACCTAACCGTAACCCAGCTTGGCCCGTTCGACTCGGCGGGAGGCGCCATCCCCGGCTTGGCCAACAAAGCCAACAGCGAAGACGTGCGCACCCAGGCGCTGGGCCTCGACGTGGGTGCAACGAGCGCGTTGATCACCAGCAGTACCGACTCATCCGACCCCACCTCCGAGGAAGCGGCTTTCGTGGTCAAGTTGACCGCCAAGACGGCGGTTTCCAGCGACAAGTTTGATGCGGAGTTCCCGGCGTACCTTGAGAATGAACGCACCTTATCCGCCTCCCGGGCCTACACAAGCTGGCTGCAAAACGAGACGGACAACCTTTACAGGTATTCCCTCAAGACGTACGTCGAGGGTGAGGGCACCGTCACTGTCGAGAGCGATGACGGCGCCACCGGTTTCTACAAGCAGGGAGCACGGGTGAAACTCGTGGCCAAGCCGGCTGCCAACTTCACTTTCAAGGAATGGTCCGGCGCTGTGACAATCAACATCGGCAGCGCAACGAACGAGGTGACTGTTTCGCGCAACTCAACCGTCACGGCCAGCTTCGTCGAGAAGCACGCCGAGTAATCCTGGGCCGCTTGGGCCGCATCGTGTCGTGTCTTCCGGTGGCAAAAATGTCATTCGCCTCTTCACCCCCGACGAATCCCGCTCGTGGGTCTTTCCGGTTCTCTTCGAGGACGACCACTACATCGCGCTCGACAAAATGAGCCACATGGCTGTCTCGCACAGCCCGGCGTACCCCGATCGCCCAAGCCTTTCCCAACTGATCCAGCACGCCATCGGTGCCGACGCGCGCTGGGCGGCCAAGCGCGGACTGCGCCACCTCGGGGTTGCCTACCGCATCGACTTCGAGACGAGCGGCATCACGCTGTTCTGCAAAAGCAACGATGCCCGCGAAGCGATCGGAAACCTCCTCGGCGCAAACGAGGAGCAGCGCGAGTTTCACTGCCTCGTCCACGGCACGCCGAGGGAGGCGTCGTTCGAGATCGACGCCAAGATCGGCTGGGTGCCCGGCCGACCCGAAATCATGCGAGCCGGCAACAGAGGCAAGCACGCCCGGACCCGGTTCGAGGTCGTCGAGCGCTTCGCCGGCTTCACGCTGCTAAAGTGCCTGCCGGACACCGACCGGAAACACCAGATCCGAGCCCATCTGCAGCATGCCAATCTGCCGCTGGTCGGCGACGCCAGCTACGGCGGCAACCTGCTGCTGCTGTCAAAAATCAAGCGCAATTACCGGCCGCGCCGCGACGGCACCGAGCAGCCGCTACTCGACCGCGCCGCACTCCACTACAGCAGCCTGAGCTTCAAATACCCGCTCACCGGCGAGACGGTCGCCATCGAGTCCCCCTTGGCCAGGGACATGCAGGTCGCGCTAAAGTATCTCCGGAAATACGCTCCAGCCCAGGATGAGCCTCGCGACCGTTGACCACCAGCCCCAACGGGGCACAGCATCAGAGTGTTCTGCTTGGCTAAGAGCTCAGTTACGGCGCTTGGTTTTTCAGCTTGGCCTGTTCGGTGGCGAGGCGTTGTTTCTGCTTCGGCGAGGTGCTTAATTTCAGCGCCGCCGAATAAGCAGCCAAGGCGGCTTCAGCTTGGCCGGACTCCGACAGCAGTTCGCCAAGTTTTTCCTGCAGGACCGCGCTGTCTTCGGCTCCCTTCAACTGGCGCAAGTGAGCTATCGCCGCTGCACTCGGCGCGCCGGCTGTCAGACCCTGGTTTACCGCCAGCAGATCAAACCACTCCAGCATGGGGCTGTTTCGCCGGATCAAGTCAGCGCGCATTTTTTCCGGTGATTTGCCGAATGGGCGGTAGAGCGGGTCGCCAACAAACACGGTCTGCCACGACAGGGCGCGCGTCGCCGCATAACCGGCCTCACCGAAGGTGAATCCATCCTGAATGAGCCGCAAAAAAAACAGCGGCTGGTTCAGCGTCAACTCGAGGTACGGCTCGAAGACGCTTCCGAACGTGGCTGTGGCACCCTTGTTGATGAACGGCCCTATCCATCGCGCATGCGCGTCGCGGATCATCGACCCGTTGAACGAGTGCAGATGGTACGCGATGGCGCCGGGCATGAATTCGACCGTTGACTCCGCGAACACCCCCTCGACGTTGATCCCGTACCAACCGGCGTAAAAGGCGATGTGACTCGCGGGGTAGCCGACCGGCAACATCCCCGGTTTTTCATCGACCACAGTCGTGAAGCCGCTGCGCCGCGTGATCTCGGCGACTTGTCGCAATCGATCTTCGCCGGCCTTGAGTTGGCCGCTGGAAATCCCCCGCAAGTCGATATAAGCACGGCCCCAAAGCCCATCTTTCTCGGCGGCGATGGCCCGCTCAACCAGGCGCTTGGCCAAGTCTGCGGACGGGCCGTCCAATCGTGCCACCATCAGCACGCCGTTGGACGGGGAGATTTGCTTGGCGTCCGTCTGTCGGAAGGCGGGGTTGGTGACGATGCCGTACCGTTTCGGCGCTTGGCCAAGCTGCGGCAGCATGGCGAGCTCGCTATCCACCGAAGCCTCATTTCGTCGCAGCGGAGGGGCCGCTTGGCTTCGGCCCTCCTCATTCAACGCGTCATCCTTGTCCACGCGTATCGGCACCCCCCAGCACAGCACGAGGTAGCGGATCGATGCTGTTTTGCCGTCGAGTAACTTCCGCTTAGCCAACTCGGCGGCCAACGGTTGCTCGAGTTTTGTTGTGAACTCCCGCCGCGAAATCGTGTGCCCGTCTGATAACGGCAACCCAATGAGATGCCCCGCCGGGACGCCGCGCAACTTGGCGTAATGTTCGGCAACAGCCTCCGACTCCGGCAGCTTGCTGTTGAACAGCACGGCCACACTTTCCCCTTGGCCAAGCGCGGCGCACTGGGCCAAGGCAACGACGGTGATCGAAGTCAGCAGTCGCTTCATGTCATGCAGAACTTCATGCCATCGTAGGCAAACCGTACGCCGTTGGGCAACTCCGCCTCGTCGCGGTCGTGGTCGTAAAAATCCGTCAAGTGGGAAAGGAGCGTTTCGTCGGCGGCGATGCGGCGGGCGGTGGTGAGCGCCTCGTCGAGTGTCATGTGCGACGGATGCTCATGTGGGCGCAGCGCGTCAAGCACGGCAATCTGCACGCTCTTGGCCGCCTCGACGGCCGGCGGCAAAACCTCTTTGCAGTCGTTGTAATAAGCCAGGCGCTTGACGCCGCTCTGCTCGAACAAAAAGCCGAGCGAACCCATCCCGCCGTGCGGCTGCTTAAAAGGAGTGATCCGCAAATCGCCCAACGCGAGCGGCCCCTCGATGAGGTGCGGTTCCGGCTTGAAATAACCGCGGAGCATCGGCCCCTCGAACGCATATTGAAAGACCCGCCGCAGGTCGCGCATCGTCTTATCGTCGGCATAAATGGGCAGCGGCCGGTGCCCGTTGATGGCGCAAAACCGGCGGCAATCATCCAGCCCCATGACATGATCCGCATGCGAATGGGTGAACAGTACGGCGTCGACGTGGCGAATCCCCTCGCGCAGCACCTGCGTCCGCAGATCCGGGGTCGCATCGACAAGCAGCCGGATTTCGTCCGTCTCGATGTAGATCGACGAGCGCGTCCGGTGATTTTTCGGGTTCTCCAAAAACTCCGGCGGATAGTCGGCCCCGATGATCGGCACGCCCTGCGACGTGCCGGAACCGAGGATTGTCAGATTGAATTTCACTGCGTTTTGTTTTGCCTCCGTCGCGATCTGTTTCCACATTCACCCGCGTCCGGCGCATGCTGACCGATCTCCGAATCAAAAACCTCGCCCTCGTCAACGACTTGGCCATCCAGTTTGGCCCGGGCTACAACTCGATCACCGGCGAGACCGGCGCTGGCAAGTCGATCCTCATAGGCGCGCTTGGCCTCGTGCTCGGCGAACGGGCCGACCGCACCCTCATCCGGGACGGCGACGACCACTGCTCGGTCGAGGCAATAATCGAGGTCGCCGGCCTTGGCAAAGCATTTCACTCGCACCTCGACCAAAACGGCATCGAGCCGTGCGAGGAGAATCAGCTTTTTCTCAAGCGCAGTTTTTCCGCCGCCGGGAGCAACCGGCAATTCGTCAACGGCTCGCCTACCACCCTCGCCGTGCTAGCCTCCATCGGCGAATGGCTCGTGGACATCCACGGCCCGCACGACCACCAGTCGCTGCTCAAGGCCGCGCGGCAACTCGAGATTCTCGACGCTTACGGCGGGCTGGAAAAACAGCGCAACGACTTCGCCGCACTCGTCGATGAGCGAGCGAGCTTGGCCAAGCAGAAAGCCGAGTTGATCGTCGACGAGGACGCGTACGCACGCGAGCTGGACTTGCTGCGTTTTCAGGTCAGCGAGATCGAGTCGGCGCAACTCAAGCCGGACGAGGAGCCGGAACTCGAGCAGGCGTTTCAGCGGGCAACCCACTCCGCACGCTTGGCCGAGTTGAGCGCCGAGGCGCGCCAACTGATCGACAGCGGCGAACCGAGTGCGACGGACTTGACCTCCGCGCTTGGCCGCGCGTTGCAGGAGATGGCCCGGATCGATGCCGGGGCGGAGTCGCTGCTCGCCGAGCAATCTGCGATCAGCGGACAGTTGGCCGATTTGGGCGCGGCGGTTGCCGATTACGCAGAGCGACTGAGCCTCGACCCGGCGCAAATGAAACGGGTCGAGGAACGGTACAATCTCGTGCAGACGCTCAAGCGAAAATACGGTTCCACTCTCGCCGAGGTGATCGCGTTTGCCGACAAAGCGGCCAAGCGCTTGGCTGCGCTCGAGGGGCGCGACGAGGAGTTGGCCCGACTGAACGCCGAGGCGGTCAAGCTCGACGAAAAAATCCGGACGCTTGGCCAAGCGCTGAGTGCCGAGCGAAAGGCCATCGCGCCCAAGCTCGTCGAGGAGGCGGAACAGCAGTTGAACGACTTGGGCTTTTTGCAGTCGCGCTTCGACGTCGAAATCATCGACCCAAGCGAGCTTGGCCAAGCGGAGATCACTGTGTCGCGAACCGGTCTTGACCAGATTGAGTTTTTGTTTGCGCCGAATCCCGGCGAGCCGTTCAAGCCGCTCAAGGCCATCGCGTCGTCCGGCGAAATGGCGAGAGTGATGCTCGCGCTCAAGACCGTGCTCGCCTCGCAGGACAGCATCCCGGTGCTGGTGTTCGACGAGGTGGACTCGAACGTCGGCGGCGAAACAGCCGGAGTGGTCGGTGAAAAAATGAAACAAATCGGGGCGAAGCGCCAAGTGCTCTGCATCACGCACCTGGCCCAAGTGGCAGCGGCGGGGCATCGGCATTATCTCGTGTCCAAAGAGGTCGTCGAAGGCCGGACGCTCACCCGTGTCGCCCAACTCGACAACGACGCCCGCGTGGAGGAATTGACCCGGATGCTCGGCGGCGGGGGCGCTGCCGCCCGCCAACACGCCGAGGAACTGCTCGCCAATTAACGCTTCCACCGCAGCGGGCAATGCCATAAGCTCCGCGCTCCCGTGATTCGCGGGGGATTCCCATTTCGATGAACAGTTATGACATAGCCGTTATTGGCGGCGACGGCACAGGCCCGGAGGTCACCCGGGAAAACGTCAAGGTGCTCGATGCCGCCGGACAGAAGTTCGGCTTCAAGCTCAATTACACCGAGTTCGACTTTGGCGGCGAACGTTACATGCGCACCAACGAGGCGCTGCCCGACAGCGCGGCGGATGACTTGCGGCAGTTCCCGGCCATCCTGCTCGGGGCGATCGGGCATCCCGACGTCAAGCCGGGCATCCTCGAGAAGGGCATCCTGTTGCGGCTGCGCTTCGAGCTCGAGCAGTATATCAACCTTCGCCCGGTCAAACTGTTCGACGAGAGGTTCTGCCCGCTGAAAGGCAAAAAAGTGGAGGACATCGATTTCGTCGTCGTGCGCGAAAACAACGAGGGGCTGTACACCGGCTCCGGCGGGTTTGTGTTCAAGGGCACGCCGCATGAAATCGCCATCCAGGAAAGCGTGAACACCCGGCGCGGTGTCGAGCGCTGCCTTCGCTACGCATTTGAGTACACGCGAAAACGCAACAAGCGCAAGAACCTCACACTCTGCGGCAAGACCAACGTGCTGACGTATGCGTTCGACCTGTGGGAACGCGCGTTCCACGAGATCGGCGACGCCGACTACAGCGACATCAAGCGCGACTACGCCCACGTCGATGCCATGACGATGTGGTTCGTGAAGAACCCGGAGTGGTTCGACGTCATCGTGACCGACAACATGTTCGGCGACATCATCACCGACCTTGGTGCGATGTTGCAGGGCGGCATGGGCATCGCGGCGGGTGGCAACCTCAACCCCGAGGGTACGAGCATGTTCGAGCCGATCGGCGGCAGCGCCCCGAAGTACACCGGCCAAAACGTGATCAACCCGCTGGCCGCAATCTGCTCCGGCGCGCTCATGCTCGAGACAATCGGCGAAGACGAGGCGGCCAAGGCCATCGAGGATACCGTCATCAGCGTCACCCGCGAAAAAATCAAGGACTTGGGCGCAGGCCGAATGGGCTACTCCACCACAGAAGTAGGCGACTTGGTCGCCTCGGCCCTGTAGGTTCAAGCACCAAACAATTCCAAGGGCCGGCAAATTACCGGCTCTTTTTTGTGCCCTTGGCCAAGCGGGGTTGCGTCATGGCCAAGCGGCTCTTATGCTGTCGCCGCCCCTTGGCTGATCGACCAACCGTAATCTTATGGAAAATACCGGTACATTTTTGACAACGCTGGATTTCGTCGTTTTCTTCGGCTCCCTGCTTGGAGTCATGGCGCTTGGCCTCTGGGCCGGGCGCAATGAATCCACCTCGAAGGATTACTTTTTGGCGGGTCGAAATGTCCGGTGGTGGGGTGTGGCGGGCTCCATTTTTGGGTCGAATATTTCGGCCAATCACATGGTGGGGATGATGGGGGTCGGCTTCACGCTGGGCTTCGCCGAAAGTCATTTTGAGATTACCGCCATCGCCGGGTTGTTGCTGTTGTGCTACTGCTTTTTACCGGTCTATCGCAAACTCAACATCTACACGCTTAGCGATTATTTGAGTCGCCGTTATGATGACAAGAGCCGGGTGGCTTATTCTGTAATCATGGTTTTGATCATTACGATGGTGATGATGCTGCCCGCGTTTTACATCGGATCGAGGTCGGTGAACTTTTTGCTCGTTGACCAGGCGCACATCAACGAGGTGCTCAAAGCCAGCGTGGGCGGCGTAGCGCAGACGATACAAATCGACAAGACGTACTACATTTACGGCGTGCTGATTATGGCCTTGGTGACCGGCGTTTACACGATCGTCGGGGGGCTAAAGGCGGTTATTGTGACGGATGTGCTGCAGTCGATTCTCATGCTAGTCGGGGCGCTGATCGTGGCTTGGTTCACGTACGGCGAAGTCGGCGGTTGGGACGGCATGCGCGCACTGGATGCCAAGGGGAAGGACTTGGTGCATTTGTATTTGCCGTCAGATCATCCGGATCGGCCGTGGACCGGGATGCTCAGTGGATTGATGGTGCTGCATTTTTATTACTGGGGCGCGAATCAATTCATCGTGCAACGGGCCTTGGCGGCGAAGAGCGACAAGGAGGCCCGGGTGGGAATCATCACCGCCGGGTTTGTGAAGTTGCTGATTCCGTTCATCTCGATCGGCACCGGCGTCGCAGCCTACTACGTTTTCGCTGAACGAATGCCCGGCGTCGCGGTGGACGGCGACACGGCCTTTCCGCTGCTGCTGCGCGAAGTCGTTGCCCCGGCCGGCATCTCCGGTTTGGTGGGCTTGGTTGCGGCTGGCTTGATCGGGGCCATCTTGTCGAGTGTTGATTCGATGATGAACTCGGCGGCGACACTTATCACGTTTGATTTTTACAAACGTTACATCAACCCGGAAGCCACCGACAAACAACTCATCCGGATAGGGCGAATCTTGATCGGCGTGATGGTGATCGGGTGCGCTCTGTTGACGATCGTCGTGTTCGACCCGAACACGAAGCAGCTCTTTTTCACCTACGTCGCATCGCATCAGTCAAAGCTGGTTGGTGGCGTGGTGGTGGCTTTTGCTGTCGGGATGCTGTGGAAGGGGGCGACGGCGGCCGGCGGTTTTGCGTCGATCATTACCGGTGTGGTGGTTTCTTAT
>CAUZVJ010000051.1:0-11342 GCA_963583225.1 Verrucomicrobiia bacterium | reverse complement strand
GGCCCGGATCAGCAGGCTGTCCCTGGGGTTGCCGGGGACGATTGCCGGGCCGACTTCACCGCCCTTGAGCAACCCGGCGCGGGTGTCGAGCTGCAGTTCGCCCTTGGCTTTGCCGGCTTTTTGGCTGTGGCATTTGTAGCAGTTTTGCACCAGCAACGGCCGGATGTGGTTCTCGAAAAACTCGATTCCCTCCGGCTCAGCGGCGGCCAAGCCGCTTGGCCAAACGGCCCAAGCCAAGCCAAGCGCGGCTAATCCACGGCAAATGTCACAAAAAAAGCTCATTATCGTAGCGGCAAAGACTACAACAAAAGGGCGTTTATTCAAGTCGGCGGAGCTCAGGAATCCGGAGTGTTTCCCGGAACCGGCAGCATCACGGGAAAGCATGGCGGCGCTGCTGCGGATCCCAGTTCTCGATGTACTCAGCAGTGTTGTCGCGCTTGGGATTGATCGTGCGATCCGGGTCGTCGTACGACTGCACGTGGCCATCCACAAACGTCACCGGTGCGGAGTTGTTGTGCCGCTCGCTGGCGACGCCCTCGTTGGCGCGATTGATAAACGGCCACCACATCGTGAGCGACCATTGACCGCCGTTCTTCTGCTCCGAGTCGGCGATGTTGATGCACTCGACCGGGCTACGCACCGAGCCCAGCTTCACCTCGTAGCCGCTTGGTAAGTATCCGCTTTTCTCGCCTTGGCGTCCCGGCATCTGTCCGAGAAAATAGGAGTTCTGGCCGTAGCCGATGCTGTGTGCGTCGAACCGCCATTTGTCGTGCTGCTTGGACTGATTTTTGAATTTGCCGTGCCGGAGGTCAGGGCAGCGGTACGCCTGATCCGACGGCGCGTAGCCGTAAATAAGCGTGAACCAGGTTTCCTCCCACGCAAACGACATGCCCTTGTTCAGTTCAACCAAGCGCTGGAACCCCTTGCTCCTCGACGTCCGGTGCAGCGCCCGACGGTGGTACGGGAATATGTCGTCGTTGTCGTCCATGTACATGGCATTGGCCAAGCTGAGTTGGCGCAACTGGCTGCTGCACTTGACACGAATGGCGACGCTTTTGCTCTTGGCCAACGCCGGCAGGAGCATCCCGGCCAGAATCGCGATAATGGCGATCACCACCAGCAACTCGATCAGCGTGAAGCCCCGCTGACCGGGGGTTAAGTCCTTAACAGTGAATTGATTGTTCATTTTTCTCATTGCCTTTTTATGGAGTTCGTAGTCGAAAGAACCGCGTTCCTTGAGAGCTGTCAACGGTCACACTGTTGTTGTTCACTCCATCCACCTCTTCCCAGGTAGGCGTTAAAAGGTCGGATGTCGATTCAAGCATGAAGCCCGTCAATTCACCTGGCCAAGAGATCGTCAGTTCCGCACCAGTGAGCTGATAGCTGAGTATGGGATCCGCCTGCTGTAAGGATCCTGCCAAGGCCTCGTAGTGTGCCTGGATGACTGATGGAGTCAGTGGTTCCGAATAAAAGGCGATTTCATCCAAAGCCCCGATCCATCCTTCGGTGGTATCAAGGTTGCTGGATGATCCAAATTGAGTGGGGCCTATCGGCCCTGTCAGAGTCTGACTACTGGTCCCCGCCAATTCACCGTCCCAATAGACTTCAATCCCAGTTTCAGTGTAAACAACCACCAAATGACGCCACGTTCCGTCTGCTCCAGAAATAGGTTGCGGAGCATAACTTGCACCATTCCAAACCCCCGTCGCTGCCTTGTTGAGGCTCATGTGCATACTCCAACGCACAGGCCCCCCATCGCGGTTTGCTATGATGCACGGGTTGTAGCCTGGACTGCCATCCCAGTCGGCCCGAATCCAAGCCTCCACTGTGCCCGTGCCATCGGTAAAGTCGAAGTCCTCCACTTCTGTCAAAGCCACATGAGACTGACCATCCAGGATCAACGCTCTGTCGGCAGTGCCACCTAATCCGGTTTGAAAATCAACCGCGCCTTCCAAGATACCGTCATTACCAGCCACGGAATCAGCAGCCGTTTCATCATCGAATGTGTAATAAGAAATCAGGCTATCTTCGTTGCGCACTGCGACTTGATACGCCTCCAGGTCAGGTGTTACGACGACTACCAAAGCAGCAGCACTTGTAACCTCTCCAGATCCATTGGAGACGGTGACCTGGTAACTTCCTTGATCGTCAGAACTCAAACTGCTCAAGATAAGCGTTTCGGAAGTGACTCCAGCAATGAGTTCGCCATCCTTCGTCCATTGGAATTCCATATTGGCGCCACGAGCCTGCACAGCAAGCTCAGCATCCGCACCCGCGAAGAATCGTCCACCTTCCGGATCGGCTAAGATTTCGGGAGGTACTCCTGCGGCGAATGCATTAAACATAGCTTCAACATCCGATGCAGAAAGTGCCTCATTGAAGAAAGCGACCTCATCCATGGCCCCAGGCCAGACTTCGCCTCCCGCAGTGGAAGAGGATCCAATATGGGTCGCCACTTCACTAGAAGGTCCCATTGCATGTTCTAATTCCTCCACGAATTGCCCATCCCAGTAAACTGCCCATGTATCGATATCAAATACCACGGTAAGCAAATGCCAATCCTGGCCTGCATTTGGAATCCCAATGCTTGAAACACCGCTACCATTCCAATACATAATCAGAGTTTTTTCCTGATTTAGGTGGATGCTGTAGTTGACGGGGCCCCCCTCGCGATCAGAAAAAATACAGGGATTAAATCCAGGCCCTGATGTCCAATCCGCACGCAACCAAAGCTGCACCGTTCCAATCCCGTCGAAAAAGTCAAACGCGTCCACAGGACCAAAGGTCAAATGTCCCCTACCATCCATATTGAGTCCCTTAGCCGCACCTCCTCCGATCCCTTCGCCGAAGGTGACAGCACCCGCCAGAGTTCCATCGTTCGAACCTTGAGAGTCTTCTGCGTTAGCGTCATCAAAAGTGTAGTAAGAAAGGAGTCCTTCCTGATTCTTAACGGCTGTTTGGAATTCAATAAGGTTAGGAGCCAGAGCTTCTGCAATGGTAATTTCTACCGAGTTACTCAGCGAAGAGCCAGCGGGGTTAGAAACGATCACGTGATAAGAACCTTGATCCGCCAAGGTCATCGATGGAACACTCAAGGAGTCAGCAGTGGATCCTTCGATGGCCGTGTCATTTTTGAACCACTGATAACTCAAGGCAGTCCCGACGGCATCGACAGTAAGTTCCAGCGGCTTCCCAACAAGATAGACACCCCCAACCGGTTCTGTCCGAATACTAGGAGGTTCTCCTTCAAGAAAAGCCAGGTAATGGGATTCAATGGTATCCGCGGATAGTGGATCCTCGAAAAAAGCAACTTCATCCAACGCCCCAACCCAAGACTCAGCCCCGCCTGGGGATGAGGATCCCAGTTGAGTGGGAGCCTCTGGAGCAGGACCAAGGTCAAATTCAGTGTTTAATATTTCCTCTCCATCCCAATACAGACTGTAATTCCCATTCTCGAAGACGGCACTGAGTAAGTGCCAATCAAGACCGGCTGCAGGGATATTTGCCCATGCGACGGCAATACCATTCCAGAAGGCAATCTGTTTTTTATTCGCGGTCATATGAAGGCTGTAGTTGACTTGAGCTCCATCGCGATCCGCAAAGATGCAAGGATTGTAGCCAGGACTCGTGGTCCAATCCGCACGCAGCCAAAGTTGGATCGTTCCGCTTAGATCAAAAAAATCGAAGCTCTCTGGCGCCTCGAGATTCACATGACCAGAACCACTCAACAACAGCGCCTTGGCGGCTCCGCCTCCCAAACCTTCTCCAAAAGATACAGTACCTGCTGCCGTTCCATTATTGGGGCCTGCACGATCGTCAAGATTCAAGCCGTCAAAAGTATAATTCGAAATCAAACTTGGCACAGCCGCCACTTTAGCTTGATAGTTGGCAATCTGTGCAGAGAGGTTCTCGGCAAGGCTGATTTCCGCCACTTCACTTGTTGCGCTCCCTCCAGAGTTCGATACCACAACGTGGTAAGCACCCGCATCCGTGGAGTTCAAATTGTTCAATGAAAGGATGCTGTTGGTCGCCCCGGCGATGACTTGCCCATCTTTATGCCACTGAAACTTCGGAGTTGAACCTCCGGCCGAGACACTGAGTTCTATTTGGGTTCCTGCGAGAAACAATCCTCCAACGGGTTGCCCGAGGATTTCGGGTGGATTCACCCCTGCCACATCAATCGCGAATCCAGTTAAACGCGCAACCCCAGTGCCTTCTGGCATACCGATCAATTTAATTTCAATATCACTACTGCCCGCGCTAATATCCCAAGTCTGATAAGTGGTATATCCTTCTGTTCGATCTAAATCGAAATCACCCGTTAATTCACTTACCGATCCGCTCCCGTCATCGATGGTGATCAGCTGACCTTCGGGATCATCAAAGCCCGCCTCATTGGGATTATTCCCCAAAATCAAAGTGAGACGAAAAGCGGGTGAATCCGCGCGTTTGAGAATCAACACCATAGGATCTGTGTGAGCACCAATTTTCAAAATGGGGGCACCGGTCCATCCCGTGCTATCGGAAACCACATCCAGTCGACCAAAATTCCCACCTTGCCCTCCCCATGAACGCCCCCTTTCAGCGGTATCCGCAAATTCCAAGCTGGTGATATAATCTGGCAGTGTATTGATATCATCGGTGTTTGATTCACCAGCGATCACATGATCACCTAAAAACGTTCCCTTATATCCCTCGCGAAGCCCTGCCGCGAGATAGTAACCAGCAGATCCATAGATATGATCCTGGTCTATGTCATTAACCTTGGAAACACTCGGATCACGCCATTTGGCATTCGTGTCCCAATCGTTACCCACAAAACTGATCTCAGCCTCCAGTGTGGTAGACCAGTTCAATGCCAATAGGAACAAAAGGATGGTTTTATGTGTTTTCATTTTTCGATTTTGAGTTTCTCATTCACTTCACGATTTTGTAGTCAACGCTGAAAACCGCGAACACGCTTGTTTACATAAGCAAAAAAGCACTTTTTAGGAATAGACAAACTTACCTTTTTGATGGATATTTTTTCCCAACAAAATGGACTATGATTAAATTAAGACAACTGCCACTTTCGGAAAAAGTTTCGGAGTCAAATTACTGCTTCATTGATACACAAATACGGGAAGTAAAAGGCCTAAAAATAGCCTTAATTGGTCGTGAACAGTGCAATCCGAACTACCACGTTCACCGCCGTGGCTACAGTTGCCTCTGTCTGGAGCTTGTGGCAAAAGGTTCCGGCAAGGTCACTCTCGGAGGCAAATCATTTCCCTTGCGGCCGGGAATGGTTTTCACCTATGGCCCCAATGTGGCGCATGACATAGCAACTCTACCGGAGCAACCGATGCTGAAATATTTTGTCAGTTTTTTTGGCTCTGGATCGCTGCCCCTGCTCCATCGTGCAGGCCTCTCTGTTGGCAAGGCTGTTCAAACATTGGAGATGGATCGCTTGCGTGCATTGTTCGATAACTTGATTGAGGAAGGATCGCGGCATCAATCCCAATCCGCCGAGATTTGCGCCTCTTACCTCCGCATTCTCATCCTGAAAACGACAGTGATTGGCGGATCATCCGTCCAGCCGGCCGCCTCAACCGCGATCACTTTTCGGCGGTGTCTCAAGTTCATCGACGAGCATTACGTTGAGCTTCGCACCTTGAAGGGCATTGCGGATCGCCTACACTTTCGGCCCCCGTACCTCTGCCGCCTTTTCCGCCAAATGGGCTATCCGAGTCCGTTCCTTTACTTGACTCGCAAGAAAATGGCTCGCGCCGCCAAAACGCTGGTTTTGGAACGAAAAAGCGTGAAAGAAACGGCCTTGGCTTTGGGGTACCAAGATCCCTACCATTTTTCTCGTGTGTTCAAGGCGCACTTTGGCCTTTCCCCCACTCAGTTTGTTGCGGCGAAACTGAGGTAGAGCCCATTCATATCAAGCTGATAAACCCCATAGCGCTTGGCCAAGCACGAAAGTGAGCGGAATAACGCAGAAAACGCCCAAAAAACGCTTGCAATCGACCAGTCGGTCACTAAAGTTTCTGCCCTTTTGTTGAGAGCCGAAATGAGCTACGACCCCACACAACTGATTCTGCTGGCGCAGAGCACCCAATCGCAAGGCAGCTCCATGGGAATGTTTGTTCCCATGATTTTGATGGTTGTCATTTTCTATTTTCTGCTGATCCGGCCGCAGCAGAAGAAAGCCAAGGAGCACACGAAAATGGTGGAGGCACTCAAAGCCGGGGCATCGGTGGTCACGCGGGGTGGCGTGGTAGGCACCGTGCAGTCGGTCAAGGACACCACCGTCTCGATCCGCTCGCTCGAGAGCAAATTTGAAGTGGAGAAACACGCCATCGAGCGCGTGATCACCGACAAGTCGGATTTAAAGGAAAACAAGTAACCCAACACCGTGAAACGAAACAACCCAGTCCGATTCCTGTTCCTGCTGCTCATCCTAGGCTGGGCCGGCACCGAGATGTATCCGCTCTGGGATGTGCCCGGAGCCCTGATCAAAGAATTCAGCAAAGCTAAAGACAGGGACGAGGCTTTCGATAAAGTAGTCGCTACCGCCAAGGCGAGCCATGAAGAGGACGACAGCAATGAGTTCGGCGACCTGTACGATGCCGTGGAGACGTCCGGCTTGGCGCTGACGGATTATTTCCCGAAGATGAAATTCGGGGAACAAACTCCCGACAACCGGCTGGTGCTGCAAGCACTCCAGAAACGGGTGGCCGGCCAAATCCAGCTTGGGCTGGATCTCAAGGGCGGCTCGTCGTTCCTCGTGGCGATGGCCACGAACAAGCTGGAGATCACCGCCACCAGAGGCGCCCTCGCCCAGGCCGTGGAGGTGTTGCGCCGCCGAGTGGACACCATCGGCGTAGCGGAGCCGGACATCCGGACGGTGGGTGAAAATAAGATTCTGATCCAGTTGCCAGGACTGTCCGAGGCCGATCAGGCGAAAGCCAAAAAACTGGTGACCGAGGCTGCGTTTTTGGAGTTTTGCCTCGTGCACAAGGATTCCCGGACGCTGATCGCCAACGACATCACCCCCGCCGGATGCAGGAAATACGCGCTCACAACAAAAGACGCGCAGGGAAACAGCTTCACCAGTGATGTGCTGGTTGAGACCGAAAACAAATACGGTCTGAAAGGCGAACACATCACCAGCGCGTATCCCTCGCGTGATCCGCTCACCCAGTCACCCATGATTCTGTTCGGGTTCAACAGTGCCGGCGGCAGTGCCATGGCACAGTTGAGCGGCAACAACATCGGCGAAAGAATGGCCATCATTCTCGACGGCAAACTGCTGTCCGCCCCGGTTTTGCAGGAGCGCATCACCAGAAACGGGCAGATCACGGGAGACTTCACCTCAGAGGAGGCGGCCATCATCGCCAACGCGCTGCTTAACCCGCTCAAGGCTCCGCTCAAAATCGAGGAGGAAATGAGCGTGGAACCCAGCCTAGGTGCCGACTCGGTGAAGAGCGGCTTCAACGCGGCGCGGTACGGCGTGATCGCCGTGGCGGTGTTCATGCTCATTTATTACTGGTTCTCCGGCCTCGTCGCCAACTTCGCGCTGGTGCTGAACCTGTTCATTCTGATGGGCGTGATGTGCTATCTCGACGCTGCGCTGACACTGCCCGGCATCGCCGGCATCGTGCTGACGATCGGCATGGCGATCGACGCCAACGTGCTGATCTTCGAGCGCATCCGCGAGGAACTCAAGGCCGGCAAGGGAGTGCAGGGAGCGGTCGAGACCGGCTATAGCAAAGCGTTCGGCACGATCATCGACGCCAACCTGACCACGCTCATCGTCTCGGTGATCCTGATGACCCTGGGCACTGGCCCGGTGAAGGGCTTCGGCGTCACGCTGACCGTGGGCATCTGCGCCAGCATGTTCACCGCGCTGGTGATCACCCGCCTGGTTTTTGACACGTTCAGGAACTTTGGCACCGGCCAGGGCCTGCGCCTGATGGATCAGCCAAAGTTCAACTTCATGGGCTTCGCAAAGTACGCCTTTATCACCTCATGGACGCTGGTGGCGATTGGGATCGGGACGGGCATCAACCGTGGTTCGGATGCCATGGGGGTCGATTTCAAGGGCGGCGACCAGATCACGCTGGAGTTCACTGCCAAGAAAACCACGGATGAATTACGCGCCGTGCTTGGCCAAGGCAGCCAAATCCAGTACCAGGCGGCAAGCGGGGGCAAAACGGAGCGGCTCAAGGTCACGGTGGGCTTTGGCGAAGGCGAACAGGCTTACACGACGCTCAACGAGCAGTTTGCTGACGCAGAATTCAGGAAGGTCAGCCAATTGAGCACCGGGCCGAGCATCAGCAATGAGATACTGCAGAGCGCCACCAAGTCGCTGTTGATCGCCCTGTTCGCCATCCTCGTTTACGTCACGTTCCGCTACGAGTTCTCGTTTGCGCTGGGGGCCATTCTGGCCATCATTCACGATGTCCTGATGACGCTGGGCATCTTTTTTCTGTGGGGCGGCGAGTTGAGCGCGCCGGTGATGGCGGCCGTCCTGACGATTATTGGTTTCTCGATTAACGACACGATCGTGATCTTTGACCGCATCCGGGAGGACTTGAAACTGAACCTGCCCGGCACGTTCACCGAGATCATGAATGGCGCGATCAATAAGACGCTGAGCCGCACGATCATCACCTCCGGCACCACCCTTCTGGCGGCGGGATCGCTGTTCCTGTTCGGCGGCGGCGCGATCCACTCTTTCGCCTTCGTGCTCCTGGCCGGCGTGGTCACCGGCACATTCTCCAGCATCTTCATCGCCGGCTCGCTGGTGCTCTGGAAAAACAAGGGAGAGAAGCCGAAGCTGGCCGACGAGACCGTGATCACACAGCACAGCATTTCCACCTCGGAGGCGTGAGGGGTGGCCGGATTGACTGAAGGCCGCCGGGAGACGCCCCTGGGCGGCTTTCCTTTTGAAGGCACCCCGGGCAGGCCGCGCTTGGCCAAGCGCAACCCGAAAGGAAACCGGGCATGACACTCGCCGCAGCCACCGACCCTACACTGAACGTCACCCCGGTGATCTGGCTGGTCTTCCTGGGCGCGGTGTTGGTGTTTCTCGCGCTCGACCTCGGCGTGTTCCACCGCAAACCGCGCGCGGTCGCCTTCGGTGAAGCGCTGATGTGGACGACCATTTGGTTTTCGATGGCCATGGCGTTCGCCTTCTGGCTGGCACCGGTGATGATCGGGGAACAATGGCAGGCCACACACAGAAAACTTTTCATCACCGGCTACGTGGTGGAGTTGTCGCTCTCGATGGACAACGTGTTCGTGATCGCGCTGATTTTCACCTACTTCCACGTGCCGCTGGAGTATCAGCATCGCGTGCTGTTCTGGGGCATCCTCGGCGCACTCGTGATGCGCGGCGTGATGATCCTGTCCGGGGCGGAACTGATCGAGCGGTTCGACTGGATCCTGCAAGTGTTCGGCGCGTTCCTGCTGTTCACCGGCATCAAGATGCTCTTCGCCGGCGACGAGGAGGTGGAGCCGGAGAAAAACATCGTCATCCGCCTGGCCAGAAAGGTCTATCCTGTTGCGACAGAGTATGATGGACAGCACTTTTTCACCCGCCTGAACAATCGACGCGCCCTCACCCCGCTGGCCCTGTGCCTGATCATGGTCGAGACGACCGACCTTATTTTTGCGGTTGACTCCATCCCGGCCATCTTCGGCATCACCACCGATGCGTTCATTGTTTTCACGTCGAATGTGTTTGCTATTTTGGGCCTGCGGTCGCTCTACTTCGTCTTGGTGGGGCTGCTCCGGCATTTCCGCTACCTGAAGTACGGGATGGCACTCGTGCTGGTGTTCATCGGGTTTAAGATGCTGGTCGTCCTTTGGGAGGGCCGTCCCGCTTGGCTGAACTTCGAGGGCCACCACGATGCCGTCCTCGGCATCATCGGGGCGATCCTTGGCCTGTCCATCGTCGCGTCGCTGTTGGCACCGAAAAAGGAACCGGAAAAGGCCGGGGAAAAGTGAGAACCAAGCGCTTGGCCAGGCGCAGCCGCCGGGAGAATTTTTAGTTGTATGAACAATAACCCTGACAAACTGATCCGGACATCAAGGAGGGTTCGGATTCCGGCGTGAAATATCGCTGGAGCCTCGCGCCCTCACAACCGCTCTTAACCGGCCAACTCATTCGCGAGCTGCCGCTCTCGCCACTCATGGCACAATGCCTCGTCAACCGGGGCGTCGCCAGCAAGGCCGAAGTCAGCGAGTTCCTGAATCCAAGGCTCAAGTTGTTGGCCGACCCGTTCCTGATTCCAAACATGGACGCCGCCGTCGAGCGGCTCTGGAAGGCGCGAGAAAACAACGAGCGGTTGCTGATCTTTGGCGACTACGACGTGGACGGCGTCAGCTCCACGGCGTTGCTCGCCGAAATGCTGACCGAGCTGGGCTGGACCGTGCAGCCGTACCTCCCCGGCCGCTTCGACGACGGCTACGGCCTGAGCGCCGTGGCCCTCGAGAAATGCCTTGAGCAGTTCGAGGCCAACATCGTGCTCGCCGTCGACTGCGGCTCCACCGCCGTCGAGGCCATCGAGTTTCTCAACGAGCGCAAGATCGACGTCCTCGTGCTGGACCATCATCAGGTCAGCGACCCGCCACCCGAGCCACTGGCCATGGTCAACCCACAGCTCAGCGACGACTACCCGAACTTCCAAGAACTCTGCTCCGTGGGCCTCGCCTTCAAGCTCGCCCACGCGCTCGTCAAGCGCGGCCGCCAGGAGGGGCTCCAAAAGGAACGCGACCTCGACCTCAAGCAATACCTCGACCTCGTCGCCCTTGGCACCGTGGCCGACCTCGTGCCGTTGACCGGCGAGAACCGCAAACTCGTCCGCTCCGGCCTCGAGCAACTCAGCGAGACCACCCGGCCCGGCCTCCTCGCCCTCAAGAAAGTGGCCAACGTCTCCACGCCGGTCACCGTCTTCAATGTCGGTTTTCACCTTGGCCCGCGCCTCAACGCCGCCGGCAGAATGGACAACCCGGATGCGGCGCTGAACCTCCTGCTGGCCCGGGACCACTACGAGGCCGAGAAAGCCGCCGAGACCCTCGACAACTACAACAACGAACGCCGAAAAATCGAGCGCGACACATCCAACCAAGCCGTCGAGAGCGTCCGCGAACGCTTCGACCCCGAGAACGATTTCGTCATCGTCGAGGGCAACATGGAGTGGCACCTCGGCGTCATCGGCATCGTCGCCTCCCGCGTCATGCGCGAATTTTACCGGCCCACCTTCATCCTCGCCAGCGACGGCGACGGCTGGAAAGGCTCCGCCCGCAGCATCGAGGGCTTCGACCTCGCCGAGGCCATGCGCGGCTGCGAC
>CAUZVJ010000050.1:0-11445 GCA_963583225.1 Verrucomicrobiia bacterium | reverse complement strand
ATTTTAGCTTCCACTATTGGCTGGCATAGGTTAAGGGTTAGAAAAGACCATGTGAGAGGCACGTATGAAAGGAAGAGTCGGTTAAGCGCAAATGATGAGAGGAAAGCTCATAGAAATGTTCTTACTGGGAGCACGGCCAAGGCGGCTGCGGAGATTGATCCCCATTCACGCAGCCTCTACACGCCCTGCGGATGGATTTCAGAACAAACAAACCAACCAAGGCACAGGCGAAAACCCCTAAAAACCGCCACTCCTCGTTCCGGCTGGACAATCAAGTCAGTGGGATTGGCCGTTGGCATAGTTGCCGCTGTTGCTGTGATTTTTGCCATCCAGAAAAGCGAACCACCATCCGGTTCGGGTGACTCCGACAGCATTAAAACCGACTCGGCAGCAACCGAAAAACTAACCCAACACTGGCGGCCTGAGGAACTTGTGGGTTCGAGTCCCGCCCGGGGTACCATCCAAACACCTCACTCAAAACCGGCACGCCAAGCTTCAGTGGGTCATGGCGTAGATGAGGATGTTGATGCCCATCGGGTACGACTTGGGCTCGGAGAAGTTTTTGAAAAACCATTCGCTGACGCCTTCCTCCTCCCAGCCGTCGCCGATGTCGGTGTTGTGGCAGGCGACGCCCATCATCCGGCCTTTCTTGTCGAAGTAGGCGTAGAAATGCGGCTTGGGCGGCATGGTCTCGTACCGTTTTGTTTCCCAGGTGACGCCGTTGGCCATGGCTTCCTGGGGCGTGGCAAACCGATCCACGTACCAGTCCTCACTGGGAACCTGTGGTTTTTCGTTCAACGGAAACACATGGTTGAAGAGCGGATGATCGAGAGGCAAATCGACCGGCTCGATATTGGGTAACACCCTTTTCATTTCGCGGTAAAAAGCATCCCACTCCGATTCACTCCAAAAGTCATCCGCCATGAAGAAGCCCCCGTTCGACAGATACTCCCGAAACCCCTTGACCTCCTCCTCGCCCAAGGACATGGAGCGCGGATCGGTGATGTAAACGAAAGGATACGCCTTGAGCTTGTCCCCAGTTAGCTCGACGACGGTGCCGTTGGGATCGGCCTTGATGGCGGTCAGTTGCTCAATGCGGTGTGAAAAGTTCAGGTCTGCGTTGGGATAATCCACCCGCCACCCTCCAAAGCCCCGGCCATAACCTGAGTATTGAACCCGGGCAAAAGTGAATTTGTCATGAGGCAGTTCAGCATCGTTTTTCCAATCCGGCACGCCGGCACGGCCACTCCCGCCAAACCCGCCTCGGCCACTACGACCACTGCGCCCACCGGGATCACGGGTCCATTGCGCCATAGCCCCCGCCCCCAGCAGAGCCACAGTCAGCATCGACAAAACGATTTTTTGTACCCGGTTTTTCAAGAGTCCCGCTTGGCCAAGTGCTTGGCTTGGCAGATGAACCATACGTTATCGGCGTGAGAATTGTTACGGTCCGCTGAAAAAACATCCATTCGATTGTTGACGACTGGCTTCATGTAGCGGGGATGGCGCGTTGAAACAGTAGGGCCAAGCCGAACAACCCGAAAAATAGGATACCCGTCCGAATGTCTTGATTCGCAGCGAGCAGGAAATCGAACAGCACGATGCCGGCCAGCAAGCCGGAGACGGTTCGCCCGTATTGCGGCGTCAATGACTTGAAAGTGAACAGCAAACTTCGAACCGTCCACAAGGCGTACAAACCAGCCGCAACCAACAATCCTCGCCATGCCACTTCAGCATCCCCGCGCCAATATGGCAGTGCGAAAGCCAGCGCCAACGGCAAGCCAAGCAGCCAGCACGGCCATGAATTGACCCGACCGCCGGTGGCTTCGCGCCGGGCGATGTTGCTCAAGCCTACGATGTAAGCCCACAGCGCAACGGCACCGAAGACAAGCGGAGCGGCGAGCGAACCTGTGGCGGTTGCGCCGGCCACAAGATAAAGAAACAGCCGGCACAGGCCCATGAGCAGCGGCGACCAAGCGGTGCGTTTGTGCAGCCAATCGTACAGCAAAATGCTCGCAGCCAAGCCAAGCGCGCAGAGTGCTGCCACCGTGTTCAGCCAAACGAGACAGCCAAGGCCAAACAGCAATTGGCCAATGCCCAGCACCCAAACCGCCTTCGCACTGATAGCGCCGCTGGGGATCGGCCGCTCGGGGCGAAACTCGCGGTCGAACTGCTCGTCGAACGCGTCGTTGAGAAACATGCCAGCCAAAAACAACAGCGTTGCCCCGGCGATAAGCCAAGCGAAGCGTTGCAGATCCGCCGACTCAACCAGCGCGCCGCCTGCCAACAGCCAGGCAGCGAGGCAGTTCGACCAGACGGTGGGCAGGTTGGACACCCGCCCCAAGAGCAGAAGAGCCTTGAAATAACCGTAAGATGAATCGCGCTTTGGGCGCATGTCAGTCAACAGGCAGTATCCCCTGCCCGGCTAGTTTGGCCAAAGTCCAATCGTACTCGCCGACGAGTTGATCGACAACGTCGCGCTGCTTCATCTCGTCGGGCAACACTTCCCATGTGTAGGTTTCCATCTCGATGTGCGAACACATCGCCGGCTTGGCGCCAAGCACCCCGATGGCAGCTTGCAACTGATCCGACGTCGTGTCGAACAGCGCAGTCGGCGGGCAGTGCAGCGGCACGTGAAAATGAATTCGCCACTCGGTGTCGGCAGTCGTTCCGCCCCGTTCGGCGGCGGCCAACGCATCCGGCAAATCGCGATGCCGCATAAGCGCACCGCCCTCACCCTTGGCCACGACTTGATGAAAGTATATGTCCTCGGCAAAACCGGCCAGGCCGTCGAGCGCCTCGGCGCTTGGCCGCACCTTGAGCGCGGAACTGAAGTGCAACTTGCTGATGCGGATGCCCTCGGCGACGAGCGAGCCAAGCGCGACGTCGGCCTCTTCAAACTCGACCGCCAAGTGGCAGGTGTCGTAGTTGATGCCCAAGCGCTTGGCCAAGCGATCGTCGCCGGGTCGGTCGTCGCGGAGTTGGCGATAAAACCGGATCATCTCGTCAGTCGTTTCCAGGTAACACAACGGCTCCGGTTCGAGGCCGAGGTGCAAATCCCTGCCACTCTTTTCGCTGAGCGCGTCGATGTGCTCGACAACCTCCCAAAGATTGCGGCGCATCGCTTCTACCTGCTCGCCGGTGGTGATGAATTCCTTGAACGAGCACGGCACGGTGCTGACGCTGCCGCCCGCATCCGCCGGGGCAATCGCGGCCAAAATATCGAACAGTCGCTTGGTGTATTCCACGCGCTCGGGAGTCGCCCAATCCGGCTTGTAAACCTGCTCCTTGACACGCTTCCGGTGAAAATCGCCATACGGGAAACCGTTGATGGTGAAGACGTAACAGTTGTTTTCGTCGAGCCAGTCGCGGAAGCGCCCAAGTTCATCCGCTTGGCCAAGCTGACGGGATGCCGTGTCGCCCAAGCGCAGGCCGATTGCGTACGGCTTGCCAGCGCTGACCCGGTCGCGAACCCGCAGTGTGTGCTCGTTGAGAGACCGGAACGTCTCCGGCCAATCGCCACCACGATGGATGTTCGTGCAGTAGGCGAGATGAATGCCGTAGCTGAGTCTCATGTGCGCTTGGCCAAGCTCAAAGACCCTCGGGCCTGGTGAAGCGCGGACTCTGGCTCATGAATTCGATTGGGTTCTGGTAAACCACCTTGTCGATATATTGGGCATCGTTGCCACGGCGTTTCATTTCCTGCACGGCCTGTGGCACGGCCAACGGAACGCTGATGCCCCAGTCGCACGCGCTGTTCATCCAGATGCGCTCGTTGCCGTACACCTCGAGAATGTCAATCGCACGATTGGCGGTGCACTTGGTCTCGGGGTACAGGGTCATGCCGGCCCAGAACCCGTCATCTAGCACCATCTTCACGGTATGCTCCTCGACATGGTCGATGATGCAACGCTCCGGCCGGATTCGGCTGTCGCTCTTGAGCACGTCCAGAATCAGGCGTGTGCCCTTGCGTTTGTCCTCAAGATGCGGCGTGTGAACGAGGATCAACTGATTGCTGCTCCCGGCAAGATCGACGTGCTTCTCGAGCACGGTCATCTCGTTGCGGCTGTTTTTGTTCAGGCCGATCTCGCCGATGCCAAGCACGTTCGGGCTGTCCATGAATTCCGGGATGATCGCCAGCACCTCGTCAGCGAGTGCGAGATCCTCCGACTCCTTCGGGTTGATGCAAAGCCAGGTGTAATGCGGCAGACCAAACATCGACGCACGACGCGGCTCGTGTTGCGTGAGTTGGCAGAAGTAGTCGTAAAAGCCCTGCGCCGAACTGCGGTCGAACCCCGCCCAGAACGCCGGCTCACACACCGCTTGGCAGCCGGCCATGGCCATCGCGCGGTAATCGTCCGTCGTACGGCTGACCATGTGCCCGTGTGGCTCGATGTAACGCATTGTCCTGTTCCGTCAGTCGTTGTCCGCCCCGGGCCAAGCGCCGCAAGCGGCCTTGGTGATTGCCTTGGGGATGGGTTCGTCCGTGGGATCGCTAAAGGCCAAAAGCACCTTCTCGGCGCGATCCGCCTGTCCGCTCTCCAGCGCCTTGAGCGCCCTGCGGAAGGCATCGTGGCGAAAATCCGTCCCGCCATTGGCCCGATCCACGCGATCCAGGAATGCCGCGATGTCGATCAACCGCGCCCGGGCGTCTAAAAAATAAAGGTCGAGGATGTCTTTTTGGTCAGCCATTTTTCCGTGTAAAGAAGGGAAATAAACACCCGAAAGATCCTTTTGGCAATCTAATGATGATCTGTTGCACCGGTTGACTTGGCTTTCCGCATCCGCCAAAGCCCAGCGGCGATGCTGCCGAGAATGCAGTGTGTGACGGCACTAACAGCGCACGGCACGGCCGCCAACGGCAACGCCGCAAAATGTTTCGTGGCCAGTGCAGTGCCCAGTCCGCTATTCTGCATTCCCACCTCAATGGACACGGTACGGCTCGATTGCTCGTCGAACTTCATCAGTCGGGCAAGGCCGTAGCCCAGTCCGAACCCGCCGACATGCAGCATCAGCACAGCCGCAACGAGCATCCGCCAATTCTCGAGAATGGCGTCCCGGTTTTGTGCGAGAATGTAACCGACGATCAGGATGATGAAAACCACCGAGACAAACGGCGAGACAGCAGCGATCCGCCGGGCTGCCGTTCCGAAAAAATGATTGATCGCGACTCCGGCGGCAACCGGCAATATCACGATGATCAAAATACTCTGCAACAGGCCTAGCGCATCCACCGGCACTCGTTCGCCCACATAATATTTAGTGAGCACCGGTGTCAGCACCACGGCCAGCATCGTGGAAATGGCGGTCATGCTGACGGACAGCGCGACATTCGCGCGGGCGAGAAAAGCGACGACATTCGAGGCGGTCCCACCGGGGCAGCAGGCGACCAGCACAAGGCCCACGGCAATGTCTCGCGGCAACGCCATTAAATGCCCGATGCTCCAACCCAAGAAAGGCATGACAACAAATTGAAGCGTCACGCCGCCGAGCAGCGCGAACGGAACCGAGAAAACGCGTTTAAAATCAGCGAGGGCCAGCGTTAACCCCATGCCCAGCATGATGATGCCAAGGCCGATCCGAATCATCGTGACCGAGTACCAATCGAACGCGCTTGGCCAAGCCAGCGCCACCACGGCAACAAGGACGGACCATAGCGGGAACAGGTTGGTCAACCAGCGGAAAACCGTTTGCACGGCGCAGATAGAGACCGCTTGGGCAGGTGGCGGCAATCAAAAATTTGCAAATATAACGGCTTCGGCTTGAGTTGACGGAAAAGAGGGATTAGCTTGCCGACATGAAGCGTTTTTTGTTGTTTGCCTTGTTTTTTGGAGCGATCTGCCTTTTGGAGCCCACGTCCACCTTGGCACAAGGGACTTCGCTGGATACACGTGCGTTGCGGGAAGATTGTCGCCGATTGCAGAGCCAACTGGCGGATCTCCTTGAGGCGCATAATGCCCTCAAAAGCGAACTCTCCAAGCTCCGCAGCGAGGTGCGCCAACTCCGTGCCCAGACGGCAACAAAGGATCCCGCCGCCGTTACCCGGGCTGACCTGGAGGGCTTGGCCACGTCGATCCGCGAAATCGATCGCAAGCGCGTCCAGGACAAGGATCTGATTCTCAAGGAGATGCAGGCGTTACTCCGATCCGGCTCGAGCGGAGGCAGAACAACCAAGCCGCCCAATATCCCACACAATTCTCAACAGAGCTTTGAGCATACGGTGCTAGATGGCGAGACCATCTCGGCCATCATCACTGCATACAACGCCAAACTGAAAAGCCAGGGTGCAAAAAAACGGATCACGCTCAAGTCGGTGCTCGTCGCAAACCCCAACCTGAATCCGCGAACAATGCGGATTGGGCAAACGCTGTTTATTCCCGATCCGAGGTAGCACTCGGCAACCAACCAAAACCGTGCAACTGGATTTCCTGACAGAGAATTGGAGTGCAATCGTCTGGGCGGTACCCGGGGCATGGGTGGTTATTGTGCTGGCGGTTTTTTGGGCGATGCCGAGGATCGATTTCCGTGTCGGCTCAAAGGCTGTGGTGATCGAGTGGATGGGCTTTGACCTGCGCAAAATTCCGCTGTCAGAGATTGACCGGGTCTCAAAGCGACTCAAGGGAAAAGCGGAAGTTTGGCGGAACACCTTGAGGGGGGATCACCGGATGCTGGTGCTTTACCGCAAAAGCGGCAGGCGACCGGTCGTGATCACCCCGCACAACCGGTACGTGTTCCGAAAGCAACTCGAGACGAGTCTCAAACGACTGGCTTCGCGGACCGCCTAGCCGTACACCGGCGTGTACGATTTGCGCCGCAACCGAAGCCAGGTTTTCAGCCCGATGCCCAGCTTGGCCAAGCGATTGATTTTCAACCTTCGCCCGTTCGACTGAAAGACATTGTACTGGACAGCGCGAAGCTTCCCCAGCAGGCGCCAGTAGATGGCCCCCATGGCTTCCGAGGCAACGAGCAACTGCCGTTGCTCCAGCGGAAACGCCTCGCGGGCCAGACGGTAATGCGCCCAGGCGCGCTCGGCGATTTCCTGGGTGGCGTTCGCGTATCCAGTAGTGAAGCGGCCGTTCAAGATGTCATCCTCGGCGACCCCGTGTTTTTCCAGCATCGATTGCGGCAGATAAACCCTGCCTCGTTCGGCATCCTCGGCGACGTCGCGCAGGATGTTTGTCAACTGCAGCGCTTGGCCCAGGTTTTCCGCGTAGCGTTGCGCCTCGACGCCGTCACACTCAAAAACACGGATGCTCAGCAAGCCCACCACCGAGGCGGCGCGGTGGCAGTAAAGTTTCAGTTCATCAAAATCCCTGTAACGGGTTTTCTCCAAGTCGGACTCCATCCCGACGAGTAACTCGTCAAACAAATTGAAGGGCAAACCGAATTGCCGGATGAACGGGCGTAACTCGCGGCAGACCTGGAATTGAGGCTCTCCCCACTCGCAGGCTCTCCGGATGTCGTCCCTCCATTGCCGCAGACTTTCGGCGCGCTTGGCCAATGGCAGGGAATCATCGTCGGCGGCGTCGTCGACTTCCCGGCAAAAGGCATAGAGCGCAACCATCGCACGGCGCTTGGTCTTGGGGAGCAAGAAAAAGGCGGCTGCCAAATTGGAGCCGCTTTTTGCCGTAACTAACTGACTTTGAGGAATTTGCGTCACTGATCCGGCTCCGTATCGTCGCCCTCCGGTGTCGCGCTGTCCTTGGGAGGCAAACCGCCGGTTTCGGAGAGGGTCGGATTTCGTTTGCGGTGGTCCCGGCGGCGGCGCTTATGGCGGCGGCGCTTCTTACGCCGAGAGCCCTCCTCGCCCGGAGCCATCGGCCTGGAAGCCGCTAAACGGGCAGATCGGCCGCGCTTGGACCGCTTTCCACCTCCATCACGGTGCATCGTCAGGATAACCATGCCAATGATGAGAGCCAGGCCAAGCGCAATGGCGATAATCAGCAACGGCCCCTTGAGCGAGTCCAGAAAACCGCCGGCATGTGGAGTGCCGGGATCCAGCAATGCCAACATTCGTACGGGCATATCCATCAGTAAATTCATTCGCCGGTTGGGTCCTCCTCATCGTCCGTGCCGGTCTCCGGGATAAGCTGCAAGCGGGTCATCCGGTAGCGCAAAGCGTGCCGACTGATGCTCAGTTTCTGCGCGGTCCTGCTGAGGTTCTTGTCGTTGCGAGCCAGCTCGGTCCGAATCATGTCGCTCTCAAATGAAGCAAGCGCCTCCTCGAGTGAAAGCCCGTCGTAGGACGAATCGGAGTCGTCCCCCTTGCGTAGGCGCGTCTCGAGCCGGAAGTCGGGCAGATTGATGGCATGGATCACATCGGAGGTTGAGAGGATCACCGCACGCTCCATTGTGTTCCTCAACTCACGGACGTTGCCCGGCCAATGGTGGCTCTCAAGCATGTGACGCACCTCACCGGAGAGTGGCTGAAACAGTTTGCTCATCTTTCGGCTGAACCGCGACAGAAAATGCTCCGCCAACAGGACGACATCCCCGTCGCGATCCCGCAGTGGCGAGACTCTCAGTTGAACCACGTTCAATCGATGGTAGAGGTCCTCCCGGAAATCGCCGGTCCCGATGGCGTCAATGATGTCCCGGTTGGTTGCCGCAATGATCCGTACATCCACCCGGTGCTCCTCCGTTCCGCCGACGCGGACAAATGTGCCATCCTCAAGAAACCGCAGCAGCTTGGCCTGAAGGGAGCGGGACATCTCGCCGATTTCATCGAGGAACAGGGTGCCGCCGTTGGCCTCCTCCACCTGGCCGGTCTTCTGTTTCACTGCGCCGGTGAAGGATCCTTTTTCGTGCCCGAACAATTCGCTCTCGAGCAGCGTCTCCGGGATGGCCGCACAGTTCAATCGAACGTACGACTCCTCGCGCCGCTGGCTGGAATGGTGAACGGAACCCGCGATCAGCTCCTTGCCGGTGCCGCTTTCGCCGAGGATCAGGATCGTTGCCTCGGTCGGGCCTACCGTCCGGATCATCTCGCGCAAATCCTTCAGGCTTTGGCAGTTCCCAATGATGTCGTCCAGCTGGTAGCCAAACGGCAGGCGTGCCTTGAGTTTTTCATTTTGCCGGATGAGTTCGTGCCGCTCGGCGCAGCGGTTAACGGAATGCAGCAGTTCCTCCGGCTCGAACGGCTTGGACAGGTAATCGATGGCCCCGGTCTGAATGGCCTCCACCGCCAGCTTCGGCGTGGCGTAGGCGGTGATCATCAGCACGGGCAAGTCCGGCCAGCGCTCGTGGGTTTCCCGGAGAAAATCGTAGCCGCTCATCCCCTCGAGCCGTGCGTCGGTGATGACCATGAAAAAATCAGACTCCTCAACCGCCTTCAACCCGTCCTCCGCCGACTCGACGGTAGCCACCTGGTATCCCCGCGACTCGAGAACTGTCTTGAGCGACTCGCGCATATTGCGCTCGTCGTCCACGACCAACAGGCTGTGGTTTTTGTTCATTGCGACTGGAGCCGAATGGCTGTCCTTCCTGGGAAGAGTAGATTGAACCGGGTGTATTTTCCAAGTTCGGATTCAATTTTAACGGTGCCACCGTACAATTCGGTGTTGTGCCGGACGATGGCCAGGCCAAGCCCGGTGCCCTTTTCCTTGGTGGTGTGGTACGGCTCGAAGACCGATTCCAGACGCTCCGGCGGTATCCCCGGGCCGTTGTCCTCGATGACCACCCGAAAAGTGTAATCACCCTCGTAGCTGGTCTTTATTCGGAGTTCGCCGTTATCGGCCAGCACTTCCCGCGCATTTTGGATGACGTTGACGAACACTTCGCTGATGTGTTCGGGCTGGGCCAGCAGCGGCGGCAGGGCGATCCCGTACTCGCGCCGGATGCGGGTGGCGAACTTGCTGCCCTTTGGGAACACCTGCATGATGGCTGCGTCGAGCGTCTCGTTCACGTCGAGCTTGGCCAAGCGCCCCTCGACCAACTGGGCATAGCCCATCAGCTTGGTGATGATCTGGTCCGCCCGGTTCACCTCCTCGCGGATCAGGCCCACGTGGCGCTTGGCCGCTTCGTTTTCATTTGTCTCTTGGCCAAGCGCGAACGCGGCGTTGTTGATGATGCCCAGCGGGTTCTTCACCTGGTGCGCAATCTCCGCCGCGAGCCGCCCCGATGCCTGGAGCTGGCTCTGGCGCCGGTCGAACTCATCCTCCTCGGCCTCCATCCGTCTCTGTTTGTCGATCAACACCTGCAGCCCGTAACCGCAGGCTGTCATCAACATCAGCAGCAACGCCCGGAGCATCACCGGCTCGCCCGTGATGTTTTCGAGTTCCTCCTCCGAGCGGGCAACCACGATGTCAAACGCGCCGGCGCAAAGGTAAATCACGCTGACGGTGAGGTTCGCCACGATTTGCGTTGTGGCGATGGGCATGCTGATGGCATTGCGAATCTGCAACCCGAGGAACATCCAAAACAGGAAGCTCTCGAAGCCGCCGGTCAGCTCCGTCATCATCGCCAGCAGCAGCGCGTCGAACAGGCAGATGGAAAACACCACCTCCCGGAGAACCCGCGTGGAAAACTCCTCCATCCGGATGAGCATCACGCCAACGATCACGTTGACGATGAGGCAGAAAACGAAGAACCACTGGATGGTGCGCAGCAGGGTCCAGCGCACCCGGTCGGAGTCCATCTCGGGCCACTCGACAAAGTAGAGGTAAAAAACGAGGACGAGGAAATAGACCGCCTTAACCGGCAAGACCGTGTTGCGCTCCATGAACTGGATTCGCGCACGCTGCGAGCCGTCGTCGGGCGCAACGGACTTGAACAACTGGGACAAGCGCCACCAGTCTATCCGAGTCTGTTTGCCCCTGGGAGAGGCCATTTTATCAATCGTCCACTGGCTTCACGCCCAGCAACTTCAACGCATGGGCGGCAATCCCGTCCACGGGCCAGAGCCGCCCGATGTCGTCGTAGCCGCACGACAATAGCCCCTCGTCTGGGCCGATGAATTCCGCGCCCCGCTCCGTCAGCATCGCGACATTGGCCTCGGTGGCGGGGTGCTGCCACATCTTGCCGTTCATCGCCGGGGCCACCAGCAATTTGGCCTCGGGTCGCAGCGCCAGCGCCACACAGCCCAGCGCATCGTCGGCCAAGCCGTGGGCCAGCTTGGCCACGGTGTTGGCCGTTGCCGGGGCCACCAGCAGCAAGTCGGCTCGGTCGGCGGCGCGGACGTGGGCGACGCCGGTTTCCTCCTCGTCGTACAGGCTGGTGATCACGCTCCGGCGCGTGAGGGTCTGGAACGGAAGCGGCTTGACGAACTCCTGCGCGTCCCGGGTCAGCACGACATCCACTTCGCACCCGGCCTTGGCCAACAGGCTCGCCAAGTCGATCGCCTTGTGCGCGGCGATCGAGCCGCTCACACCCAGCACAATGTTTTTCGGTTTACCCATGAGTCGGGATGGCTTCTCGCTTGGCCAAGCGGACGTTCTCGATGATGCC
>CAUZVJ010000049.1:0-11501 GCA_963583225.1 Verrucomicrobiia bacterium | reverse complement strand
AAACAAGCCGGTCGCCGCCAATCCGTGCGCGAACATTTGCAGGATGACACCCTGCTTGGCCAAGGCGTGTGCGTCCACCTTCAACCCGTCCGCCGCGATGCCCAACGCGCCCACGCCGAGAACGCAATAGGCCACATGGTTGAGCGACGAGAAGGTAAGCAGGCGCTTGAGATCGGTCTGTCGCAATGCGAGGAACGCGCCCCACAGGATCGTCACCAGCGCGAAGACCATCAGCGTGCCGGCGTGCTGCTTCAGTTGCTCAGGGAAAATGGGAACGATGAGTCGCAGGAAACCGTACACGCCCATTTTCGACATCACGCCGGTGAGCAGCATCGCCACCGGTGTCGGCGCGGCGGCGTACGCTGGCGCCTGCCAGATGTGCAGTGGCGCGAGTGGCACCTTCACCCACAGCCCGGCGAGCACGGCGCAGAAAATTAGCGGACTGACATTGTCGCCCTTTTCGGCGAGCTCGATGAAGTCGAACGTGCCAGTTTTCTGGTACAAAAACAGGAAGCCCAGCAGCATCGCCACGCTGCCCAGCACGGTGAACAGGAAAAAGTTCAGCGCCGCACTGTGCCGTTCCTCGCCTTTGCCGAATAGCTTGATGAGGAAGAAGGGCGGCACCAGCGCCAGTTCCCAGTAGAGGAACCAGTGGAAAAAGTTCAGCGCGGTGAAGGTGCCAAATAGGCCGGTGAACAGCAGGCTGAGCAGCACGAAGTAAGTGCGCGGCCGGTCGGTGTGCTGCCACGAAGCCAGCACAACGAGGGGCGCGAGCAGCGCCGACAACAGCAGCACCAGCGCGTTGGTGCCGTCCAAGCCCACGAAGTACCACACCATTGTTTTGTTCTTCTTTTCCGCTGCCGTCGTTTGATCAGTGTCAAGCTGTGAAATCCACTCCACCTTTTCCACAAACTTCAGATCCCCAGGTTGCTCGTTAAACTGCACAAGCATCCACACCGCCAACGTCAGCGACACCAGCGCGCCGGCGAGCGCCACCGCGCGGGCGCGGCGTTCCGGCAGGGCCAAAATCAGCACGGCCGCCACCACCGGAGCTAATGTGAGTGCGGTGATCATTTCATCAAGGCTACCAGCAGCCCTAGTGCGACCGCGCCGAGCGCGATGAGGCGGAGGTAGCCGGGGAGAAAGCCGTTTTGCGGGCGAGTCACGGCGTGGCCGGCCGAGCGCAGCCGGTTGCACATGCCGTCGAAAGCCAGCGTGTCGATCAACTTGCGGTCGCCGCCGACGGCGAAGCCGGTGCCGATCCTGTCCGCCAGCGTCACGGTCAGGTCGCGCACGAAGAGCAACAGTTCATTGAGTTGTTCCGCGATGACGACGGCCAACGCCCACAGTCGGCCCACTGTGGCGGCGTACAATTCGTCGAACCACAGTTTGCGCACGAGCGGCGTGACGGCGAGTGGGTCGGCCGCTTGGCCAAGCGCGCGGCCGCGATAAATCAGCCAGCCAAGCGCAATGCCGCCGAGTGCGACGGCCACGCTCACGGCGAGGACGACAGTCGTGTGATGAGCTGTTTCGCCGGGCAACTTGGCCAACACGCTGCCCTTGGCCAAGCCGCCGAGGCCAAGCGCGAAGACGGCGAGAATGACCAGCGGCACCGTCATGATGCGCGGGCTCTCGTGCGGTATGTGCTCGCCGCGATGCGCGCCGGGAAACACGTAGAGACATTGGCGGGTCATGTAGAGCGCCGTCAGCAGCGAGGCGGCGGCGGCGATCCAAAAGACCGGTTGGTTCGTGGCCCAAGCACCGGCGAGGATTTCGTCCTTGCTGAAAAAACCGCTCGTGAACGGGAACGCGACCAGCGCCAGCGTGCCGCAGAGATAAGCGATCGTGGTCACCGGCATCGGCTTGGCCAAGCCGCCCATTTTGCGGATGTCCTGTTCCTCGTGGCAACCGTGGATGATCGAGCCCGCGCCGAGAAAGAGCAGCGCCTTGAAAAAGGCGTGCGTCAGCAAATGGAACATTCCCACCGACACACCGGCGACGCCGAGGCCGACCATCATCAGGCCAAGCTGGCTGACCGTCGAGTAGGCGAGGATGCGTTTGAGGTCGTATTGGCCAAGCGCGATGAACGCGGCCACGAGCGCTGTGATCGCGCCGGTCCAAGCCACCACCGGCAGCGTGCCGCCGGCGTCAAACAGCGGGATCGCCCGCGCCACGAGGAACACGCCGGCCGCGACCATCGTCGCCGCGTGGATGAGCGCGCTGACCGGCGTCGGGCCTTCCATCGCGTCCGGCAGCCACACATGCAGCGGCAACTGGCCGGACTTGCCGATTGCACCCATGAACAGCAACAGGCTGATCAGCCCGGAAGCCTGCATGCCCCAAACCATCCCGGTGGGCAGGGTCTCCAGCAGCCCCTGGCCGCCGTCGTAAAGTGTCAGTGTGCCGGTCGTCTTGAACGCCAGCAAAATGCCGATCAGGAAACCAAGGTCGCCGATGCGGGTGACGATGAACGCTTTTTTGCCGGCGGCGGCGGCTTCCGGTTTGTGAAACCAAAAACTGATGAGCAAGTACGACGCGAGGCCGACGATTTCCCAGCACATGAAAAGCAGCAACAGACTGTTAGCCAACACGAGGCCAAGCATCCCGGCGGCGAACAACGACAGGTAACAGAAAAACCGAGCCATGCGCCGGTCGTCTTTCATGTAACCGGCAGAGTAGATGAAAATCAGCAGGCCGATGAAAGTGACCATCGCCAGCATCGCGCCGTTGAGCGGGTCGAGCACGAAGCCAAGCGGGATGGCCGTGTCGCCGACCTCAAGCCAAGTGATGTTAAATGTGGTGTGTTCGCCTTGGCCCATGCCCCAAGCTTGGTTGAACGCCGCGAGTGCCAAGCCGCAGGAACCGAGCATCGCGGTGATGGCCAGGGCGGCGGCACGGCGGCCGTTCTGCAGCCCGCACGTCAAGGCGGCGGCCAGAAGCGGCAGCAGGGGAATGAGGGCCAAGGTCGTGGGGCTCATTCTTCCCTTAAAGTGTCCATGGCCTCCAAGTCCACGGTTTTGAAATGCCGATAAACCGCGATCACCAAGGCCAAGCCCACGGCCACCTCAGCGGCAGCCACGGCGATCGCGAACAGCGTGAACAGCGGCCCGTGCAGTAGTGCGGGGTTTTCGCTGTAACGCCAAAAAGCGATGAAGTTTAAGTTGGCGGCGTTCAACATGATCTCGACAGAAAACAGCACGACGATGGCGTTGCGCCGCGTGAACGCGCCCATCAATCCAACACAAAAAAGCACCGCCGCCAAAATGAGATAATGGTGCAGCGTCATTCCTGTGAATCCTCCTCCTTTGGCATGCGCACGCCCTGCGCTGCGGTGACTGCACCGATGAGCGCCGCTGTAAGCAACAACGCCAGCACCTCCAGCGTGACCACGTATGGGTTCATCAACTTGTGACCTAGTTCCTTGACCGAGGGGTCGATCGTCTGGGCGGCTTCCGGCGATGGCAATTGCTGGATGACTGGCAGCAACAGAATGACAAACACCGCGGCAGCCACCGCGAATCCCCAAAACCAGCCACGTGAAGTCATTCGGCGGTCGTCATCGCCGGTGACGCGTTCCGTGAGCATGATCGCGAACAGCAACAAGATGCCCACCGCACCGATGTACACGAGGATTTGCACCGCCGCGATGAACTCCGCCAGCAACAGCAGGAACAACACGGACAGTGCCGCAAAAAAAATCATCAGCGCGAACACGCCGTGAATGAGGTTGCGCTTTCGCACCGCGACCAGCGCGCCAAGCACGGCGATAGCGGACAACATCCAAAATGCGATTTGCTCGCTCATTCAGCGTACTTGTACTCGCGCGGGCGCACATTCGGGCGGTTCAGTTGATCCAGCCCCTTGGCTGTCGCGTACAGAATCAAAAGACAGACCACCCAGATTATGGCCTTCACTGTTCCGCTGGCCTGCTGCTGCGCATGCCATGCGAAGCCAGCAACGATGATGTTCAAAATGGAAAGCGGCAGCAGGAATTTCCACGCGAAGCCCATGAGTTGATCGACACGGAGGCGGGGCAGGGTGCCGCGCAGCCAGATCATCACGGCGATGATTGCAAATATTTTCACCAGAAACCAAATCACCGCCAGCCCCGGAAATGCGCTCACGGTGACCCATCTTTCCGTGGCCAAGCCTTGATCCACCAGATTCATCGCCACGCCGGGGCCTGAACCACCGCCGAGGAAGAGGGTGACCGCCAGGCCGCTGATGGCGAATATGGCGATGTACTCGCCGAGGAAGAAGAGTGCGAACTTGAAGCCGCTGTACTCGGTGAAGTAGCCGGCGATGATTTCGCTCTCGGCCTCGGGCAGGTCGAAGGGCGAACGGTTGGTTTCCGCCAGGGCGGCGATGAAGAAAATGACGAAGGCAGCCAGGCCCCACGGGGTGAACACAAACCAGTCCCAGCCCGCTTGTGCATTGGCGATTTCCGCGGCGTTAAGGCTGCCGACCATCATCACCACGACGACGGCGGAAAGCACGAGCGGAATTTCGTAGCTGACCATCTGCGCGACGGCGCGCATGCCGCCGAGCAGAGAGTACTTGTTGCGCGACGCCCAGCCGGCCATGAATACAGCGAGGGTGTTGAGGCCGGTAATGGCGAAAAAGAAAATGACCGCGCTATCGAGCAGGAACGCCTGGACGGGCAGCAGGGATTTTGTCCACGGAAACTCGAGCGGCAGGAAGCACAGCACCAGCATCGCGGGGATGAGCGCGAGGATGGGGGCGAGCAGGTGAAAGAGGCGGTCGGCACCGCGCGGGACGATGTTTTCCTTGAAGAGCATCTTGATGCCATCAGCCAGCGGCTGGCCCAGGCCGAAGAGGCTGAAGCGGCCGCCGTAGCGCGTGAGGGGAACGCCGACCTTGTCCGGTCCAACGCGGTTCTGGATTCGGGCGAGCGCCTTGCGCTCCAGCCATGTTGTGAAGGCAAAGAGCGTCGGAAAAATCACCAGCAACGGCACGGTGGCAATGAGGATGTCCCTGATGAGGTCGAGACTCATTCGGCACCCTCCTTTTTGTCTCCGGCCTCTTCCTTCGATTCCGCTTCAGCCTCGGCCTTGGCTTTTTCCTCGGCCTTCTTTATGGCGGCCTCGGCGGCGGCCTTTTTCTTGGCCTCCTTGGCGGCTTTTTCGTCGGCCATTCTCTTATCGCGTGCGGCGGCTTCCTCGGGGTGAATCCGGTGGTAGTAGTCGTTGCTCTTCAGCAGATCATCGCGCCGCACCAACAGCCCGCCGAAGCGGTTGGGCGTGCTCAACTCGAACTGGCTGTTCATCACGATGGCGTCGAACGGGCAGACCTCCACGCAAATCTGGCAGCTCATGCAGACGGAGACGTCGATGTCGAACGTGGCTGGATAAAACTGCGGCTTGCCGCCGGCGTTCTCCTTTTTCTCCGTGCTCTTCTCGATGTAAATGCATTGCGGCGGGCATTCGCGCTCGCAGATTTGGCAGGCCACGCAGCGGACGGTGTCCATCGGCTCGCCGCCGTCGTGCAGCAACATGGGGAAGTTGCGGCTGTAATTCGTGACGGTGGTGGTGTCGCGGAGTTGCTCGCCCTTTTCTTTCGGATAGTCGCCGATGCTTTGCGGCAGTTTATCCTCCGGGCGCCATGAATAGTCATTGGTGACGAGGCGATCCCTGTAAAAGTAGGAACCCACAAAATTCCGCAGCGTCACCGCCATGCCCTTGAAGATGCCACCGCCGAGGATGCTCATCGGTCCACCTCCCCGAGGACGATGTCGATGCTGCCGAGGATGATGACAGTGTCGGCGATTTTCCCGCCGAGACACATGTCGCGCAGCACGGTGAGGTTGATGAGCGACGGCGGCCGCACGCGATAGCGGTACGGCTTGGGCGTGCCGTCGGCGATGAGGTAAAACCCCAACTCGCCCTTGGGCCCCTCGATGCGGCCGTAGACTTCGGCCGGCTTGGGCTTGAAAACGCGCGGGGCGTTGCCCATCACCGGGCCATCTTCGATGCCGTCCAGCGCCTGCTTCAAAATCTCGATGCTCTCGCGCATCTCGAGCATGCGAATCATGAAACGGTCGTAGCAGTCGCCTGCCTCTCCGTAGGGCACGCGGAACTTGAACCGGTCGTAAATGCCGTATTGATCCACTTTGCGCAAATCATAATTCACGCCGCTGGCGCGCAGCATGGGGCCGGTGATGCCGGCGCTGATGGCCAGTTCGCGAGACAAAACGCCCACGCCCTGCGTGCGGCTGAGGATGATTTCGTTTTCGCAGAGGAGCTGTTCGTACTCGTCGAGGAACACAGGGAAACGGTCGGCCACTTCGCGCGCGCGGCCGAGCCAGCCCTCGGGCACGTCGTTGCGCAGGCCGCCGAAGCGGAAGTAGTTGCACATCATCCGCGCGCCGCTGGCCTGCTCGAAGAGGTCGAGAATCTTTTCCCGCTCGCGGAAGGCATACATTAGCGGCGTGCCAAGCGCGCCGAGGTCGTTGAGAAAAAAGCCGACGAGTGAAACGTGGTTCACCAGCCGTGTCAGCTCGGCCATGATGACGCGCAGGTATTCCGCGCGCTCGGGCACCTCGACCTCGATGAGCTTTTCCGCCGCCAGCGCGTAGGCCCAGTTGTTGGTCATGCTGTTGAAGTAATCGAGCCGGTCGGTGAACGGCATGCTGGAGAGGTAGGTCATGTTCTCGGCGAGCTTCTCGTGGTTGCGATGCAGGTAACCAAACACCGGCTTGAGGTCGACCACCGTCTCGCCGTCGAGCTTCACGTCCATGCGGAACACGCCGTGCGTGCTCGGGTGATGCGGCCCCATCGAGACTTCCAGCAGGCTGGTCTCGAGGCCGTCCTGCTGCAGCAGCTCGTAGTTGGGCGCGGCGCTGGTCATGTTAATTAAACGCAGAGGACGCTGAGACGCATAGGGCCGCGGAGAGGGGTTTGAATATTGTCCTCCTACCTCCTCCCTCGTCATCGAAAAAAATCACGCGAAGCCGCGAAGCCGCGAAGAAAAAATCACCACGAAAAACACGAAAGGCACGAACTTTTTTGGGAATCAATATCGGTTGCGATTGATAATTCTCGCTTGGCCAAGCGCATCGTTTGTTAAGTCTGGCCGATGTCACCCTCATCCGGCCTCCGGCCACCTTCTCCCTGAGGGAGAAGGAATCAAGCGGGACGCGATTGGCCAAGCTCCCTCTCCCAGCGGGAGAGGGGGAACGGCCAACCTCTATTCGGGGCTGCGGCATACTGTTAAATCGCCGGATAAATAATGGATTCCCCTCTGCGGTTCTCTGCGACTCTGCGCCCTCTGCCTTCAAAAAGAGGGCCTTCAAACGATTACTTTCCCCCGTTGGTGTTTCTCCAAGATTTCGTCGTGCGGCGTGGGCTCCCACTCGTAGTCGAACGGCTCGGTGTAATCCTTGCGCATCGGGTGGCCCTCGAACTCGTCCCACATCAGGATGCGGCGCAGATCGGGGTGGCCCGTAAACTTCACGCCGAACAAATCGAACACCTCGCGCTCCTGCAGTTCGCAGCTTCGCCACACCGGTGTCAGCGAGGCGACTTCCGCGTTGTCACGACCGGTGCGCTGCTTGATCACGAGCGGGCCGGTTTTGTTTTGCATGGAGTAGAGATGATAAACGACGTCGATCCGGCCCGGCTCGGTCCGGGTCACTGTTTCCACCGTGCCATCCTCCTTCGTGACCTTCTCCTTCACTTCGCACTCAAGGTAGTCCACGCCGGTCACGTTGCTGCAGTAATCGACGCCTTGGCCAAGCAGCCACTCAGCCAGCGCGCGCGCTTGGCCAAGCGGCACGATGACTGCGCCGACGACTTCATCCCATTCCGCATCGGGGAATTGCCGCAGCACCGGCTCGTGGCTCAATGGGGCGCTCATGCGGTGGCTTCTTCCAGCGGCTTCGCGTTTGGGTTGGCCGGAGGCTGCCACACCTCGGGGTTGTAGGGCGGCTCGAGGTCCGTGCCGGTGAAGCGCGGCACCGGGTACTGCCGCCGACCTTTCGTGAAAGCCGGATCGGACTTGATATCCTGTGTGCGGATTTTCTCCTGCAAATAGTTCAGCGACTGCAGCACCGCCTCCGGACGCGGCGGGCAGCCCGGCAGATACACGTCCACCGGAATGTAGCGGTCGATCCCCTTGAGCACGTTGTAGCCCTGCTTGAACGGCCCGCCGGAAATCGCGCATGCGCCCATCGCGATGACCCACTTGGGCTCCGGCATTTGGTTGAAAATGCGCACCACCTGCGGCGCCATTTTCTTGGTGACGGTGCCGGAGACGATCATCAGGTCCGCCTGGCGGGGGGAGGCACGGAAGACCTCGGAGCCAAACCGGGAAATATCAAACCGCGATGTCGCCGAGGCAATCATCTCAATCGCGCAGCAGGCCAAGCCGAACGTCAGCGGCCAGACCGAGCCGCCGCGCGCCCAGTTGTAGAGGGAATCCACCGACGAAACGATGACCCCCGCGCGCTCGAGTTCCGCGCGCGTGGTGTCGTCGAGGTCAAAGCCGGCGTTGAGGTTTTCAGTCGTCATGAGGTTACTTCCACGTCAGCACTCCCTTTATCCAAAGGTAAATCAGGCTCTCCGCGAGCAGGATAATGAACACTCCCATCGCCAGGAACGCCCCGAAGGATAAGCCCGTGAACGCCACCGCCCACGGGTAAATGAAAACCACTTCGATGTCGAAAATCACAAACGCCAGCGCGCACAAATAATACTGCACCTTGAACTGCACCCACGGGTCGCCCTTCGACTCCAGCCCGCACTCAAAGGCTGACTCCTTGATTTCCCCCGGTTTTTTCGGCGCAAGAATAGCTGAGAGAACCAGCGGCGCGCAGGCAAAGCCCGCAGCCAAAAGGATCATCATCCCCAGCAGCAGATAGGCGGAATACGGCTCGCCAGCCGCATCGGCAAGCATCGGGACGGTGTGCAACGTTGAAAGAAACCCGGATGGCATACTTGGTCGAAGCGGTCACCCGCCCCCTGTGTGGCGGCAAGAGTTCGGTTTTGCTGGTAGAAGTCAAGACCCTCTTTGCTTTCGTCACCTGTCCCGACTGGCTAGGCGCTTGGCCAAGCAGTGGTTGTTGGCGCGATCAATCCTCCGCTTGGCCAAGCGGCGGCGCGAGCACGACACGGAAGCCGGCCAGGATCCAGCGGTACTCCGGTTCCTGCGGCTCGGCTCGGCAGGCGGAACGCAGGATGCCGCGCGGGCAGTAATACGCGCCTCCCCGGAGGACTTTCAACTTCCCCGAGTCGGAAAAGGCACTGCCTCCGGGATACGCCCGGTAGGTGTCGAGGCACCATTCAAACACGTTGCCGTGTATGTCGTAAAAGCCCCACGGATTCGGTGTCAAACTGCCAACGGGTGACGGCCGACCCGTCTTGCTGTTTCCGGCCCACCAGCCGTACTGGCTCAACAGTTTTGTGTTGTCCCCGTAACTGTAGGCGTTGTCGGTCCCGGCGCGGCAGGCGTATTCCCACTCGGCCTCGGTGGGCAGGCGGTACACATAGCCCAGTGGCAGTGAGTTCCTTTGTTTTTCCAGTTTCGTCAGTCGTTCACAGTACTCGTTGGCCTCATGCCAGGTGACCTTGTTCACCGGCAGATTGGCCGTGTAGTCCGTGCTGCTGGGGTTGATGACCATGAGCTTTTTGAATTGTTGCTGCGTCACCTCGTATCGATCCATCCAGAAACCGTGCGGAATGGTCACGCTGTGCACAGGCCCCTCGTCCTTGAATCTTCCGGCCTCATCCTCCGGGCTGCCCATCGAAAAATCGCCCAGTGGAAGCCAAATCATGTTTTTCGGCACGACGATGTCCTGCCACGACAGCTTGAAAAATGAGGCACCGGTAGCGCCGGGTCGAATGGGAAGGGCGGCCGACTTCAGTTTATCGGCAGGGAATGCGTGCACCGCCGACCAGTGGTCGCCCTTGGCCAAGGGGCCGTCGGATCGCCAAATCACCGCCACGCTGGTTGTCGGCAGATTGGAGGCCGTCAGCGAGTGGGTGCCGCTTGAACTCTCGGGTAACAATTGAACCGTCGCTTGGCCAAGCGCTTGGATGCCCGGCCAAGCCAAGCCAAGCGTCAGGCAAAGTAGATGAATAAAATGATTCTGCATGGACACCTGTTTCGCTCCGCACATATAACGGAAAACCCGAATTCAGGCCATATTTTTTTGGCGTTTAGGAAAATGTCCCCTTGAAAAAAAGAATCCGGAGGGGCCAGGCTGAAGAAGCCTGCAACCCCTCCGGGGATAGTTCAGAGAATATAATGTCAGATAAGTGTAGATACCCGCAACTGCGCTTACATTCACACGCCTTACGAGACGCAGGGGAGCATACAGCTTTTTTCCCATCCGACAAGAACTTTTTTCACTGTGACGCTTTTGTGACACAAAACCGCCTCTCGGCCAGTGTCAGAAATACAAAAAGCCCATCATCTTGGGTTTTTTTCGGAAGGTGCTGCCCTTGATCCATTCCACGTGCCCGTCAACAAAGCCCTCGTTCGCGCCGTCCGGCTCGTCGCCGCGGTCGTTGTAATGGTTGACACCCCGCATCAGCGGATTGGGATCGCCGGGCCGCCCCCACGAACCCTGAAGTTTGCGGTTCAGGTCGGCCCAAATAACTTTGTAATGGGGGTTGTCCGTCGTTTTCACCGCAAAAACCGGCGTGCGAACGGTCTCCTGAAATATTGATCGGTTGTTGGAGAAGCGCGTTTCGCCGGCGAAATAAAAATAACCCATCACCGAGTCGCGACTGCCCGGCCAAGTCCAAAAGTCGTCGCGATCCCAGCTCCGGTTGGACGGGCAGTAAAACATCGGACGCCGGATGTGGTACTTATTGGTCATCGTGTCGCGAAACCAGACCGAGTTCCAATACGGGCTGCTCGAGCCGCCGGGCGGGAACGCCTCGTCGTTGTCGCCGGCGTACATCGTCAGCGACAGCAGCCATTGGTGGCTGTTGTTTTTGCAGGTGGTGCGGTGCGCCTGCTCCTTGGCCCGCGCCAGCGCCGGCAGCAACAGCCCCGCGAGTATCGCAATGATCGCAATCACCACCAGCAACTCAATTAGCGTGAATGCAACTCGCCGGCTTTTTTTCAATAGGAGAAAACTCATCGCGTGTGACGCCAAATCTGGGAACAGAAATGATTTTTGGAAAGTTAAAAGATTCTTCTTCACCCCGGCCCTCTCCCGCTGGGAGAGGGAGCTTGGCCGAGTGCGTCCTGCTTGTTTCCTTCTCCCTCAGGGAGAAGGTGGCCGCAGGCCGGATGAGGGTGAACCACACGAACACTTCACTCGCGCAGGCGCATCGGGCGGTTGTCGCGAGTTTGGATGAGTCGCTGCACCCGGTTGGTCAGCCGCTGGCCGTCGGCGCTCAGGAGCACGCCGGCGGGGTTTGCCGGCACATCGCCGGTTGGCGGCTTCCACTTGGCGAAGGCGGCTTCGCGCTTGGCCAGGCGCGTTGGTTCATCGGCGACAAAGTCGTATTCGAATTCACCGAAGCCCGGCT
>CAUZVJ010000048.1:0-11748 GCA_963583225.1 Verrucomicrobiia bacterium | reverse complement strand
AAAAGGCGCGGCCAAGCGCAGCGACGACTTTGGTGATGGCCAAGCGCGGAAAGCCGCGCACGACTCGCCGGTTTGTGCAGGGCGATTTCACCCGTCCGGCCGAGGAGATGCAGCCGGGGACGCCGTCCGTGCTGCACGGCTTGGCCAAGGCGAACGAGGGCCGGCTCGACTTCGCCCGCTGGGTCGCCGATCGCAACAATCCGCTGCTCGCGCGAGTGGCCGTCAACCGCACTTGGCAGCACTTTTTCGGGCGCGGCATCGTGCAGACCGAGAACGACTTCGGCTCGCAGGGCATCCCGCCGACGCACCCGGCGCTGCTCGACTGGCTGGCGGTGGAATTCATGGAGAACGGCTGGAGCCAAAAGCGGGTTCACCGGCTGATCGTCACCTCGGCGACGTACCGGCAGGCATCACTGCGCCGCGCGGATCTCGAACGGGTTGACCCGTACAACAAGTGGCTCGGCCGACAGGCGCGGTTCCGCCTGGACGCCGAGGTGGTGCGCGATTTGGCCTTGGCCTCGAGTGGATTGCTGAGTGCGAAGATGGGCGGGCCGGGGGTGTTCCCGCCGCAACCGGACGGCTGCATGGACCTTGGCCAGCATCGAAAAACGTGGAAGGCCAGCAGCGGCGAGGATCGTTTTCGGCGAGCCGCCTACACGTACCGCTGGCGCAACACGCCGCACCCGGCGCTGAAGGTGTTCGACGCCCCGGCCGGGCTGGCCGCGTGCACGCGCCGCATCCGCTCGAACACGCCGCTGCAGGCACTGACGCTGATGAACGACCCGGCGTTCGTCGAGTTGTCGATCGGCTTGGCCAGGCGGCTGATAACGGAGGCCGACAGCGCGGCGAACCGCATCCGCCTGGGCTTCCGGCTCTGCCTCGGCCGCGAGCCGGACGCGGAGGAACTGCGACTGCTCACCGGCCTGGTCGAGAGCCAGCGCAGCGAGTTTGCCGTGCAATCCGCCGAGGCCAAGGCGGTGGTGGCTAAGGCCAAGCCGCTTGGCCAAGCGCCGAAGCCGACCGGAGGCGACGCTGAGTTGGCGGCGTGGACGATGGCGGCGCGCGTGTTGCTGAACCTCGACGAGACAATCACCCGCGAATGATGAACGATTTAACGGACAGCCAGGCGCAGCAAATGGATTTGCAACAGGCCACCCGCCGGCATTTTTTCAGCCAATGCTCGATGGGCCTGGGCTCGATCGCGCTGGGTTCGCTGCTCGGTGACGGCTTGGCCAAGGCGGCGAGTGTGAATCCGTTTCAGCCCGGTAAGCCGCACTTTCGGCCAAGGGCGAAGAATGTCATTTTCATGTTCATGGCCGGCGGCCCGTCGCAGTTCGAGTTGTTCGACTGGAAGCCGGAACTGGCCAGGCGCAGCGGCGACGACATCCCCGAGTCGTTCGTCAAGGGCAAGCGGTTCGCCTTCATGGACAGCACATTCAAGGATCAGAAAAAGCTGCTTGGCCCGGTGAAAAAATTCCGGCAGTACGGCCAGAGCGGCATGTGGTTCAGCGCAAACATCCCGCACATCGGCGGCATCGCCGACGAGATGACGATGTTTCGCACCTGCAAGACGAACCTGTTCAACCACGCGCCGGCCAAGCTGTTCATGAACACCGGCACCGGAATTTTCGGCCGCCCGAGCATGGGCTCGTGGGTGACGTACGGCATCGGCAGCGAGACGCAAAGCCTGCCAGGATTCGTGGTGCTGCACTCCGGTTCGCGGGGGCCACGCGGCGGGGCGGCCAACTGGGCCAGCGGCTTTTTACCGACCACATACCAGGGGGTGCCGCTAAGGGGCTCGGGCGATCCGATCCTGAACCTGGCCAACCCGGCCGGCGTCAGCCGCGCGCGTCAGCGCGCCTCGATCGACATCATTAACAAACTCAACCTGAAGCGCCTGGTGGCAACCGGCGACCCGGAGATCAACACGCGCATCGCCTCGTACGAGATGGCGTACCGCATGCAGTCCAGCGCGCCAGAGTTGATGGACATTTCCGGAGAATCAAAGGCGACGCTTGACCTGTACGGCATCGAGCCGGGCAAACCGAGCTTCGCCAACAACTGCCTCTTGGCGCGGCGCTTGGTGCAGCGCGGCACGCGATTTGTCCAGTTGTACCACGCGAACTGGGACAGCCACGGCGGCCCGGGCGAGACTCTCACCAAGGACTTCGACAAGGTGACCCGCGAGGTGGACCAGGCCAGCGCGGCGCTGGTGAAGGATCTCAAGGCGCACGGGATGCTCGACGACACGCTGGTGATCTGGGGCGGCGAGTTTGGTCGCACACCGATGAGTGAAGCGAGGCAAACCGCAGGGCGCAACCATCACATCGACGCGTTCACCATGTGGATGGCCGGCGGCGGCATCAAGCCCGGCAACATCGTCGGCGAGACGGATGAGTTCGGGTTCGGGGCGATCGATCAGGAATGCCATGTGCACGACCTTCACGCGACCATGCTGCACCAGCTCGGGCTGGATCACAAGCGGCTCACCTTCCGCTTCCAAGGCCGCGACTTCCGCCTGACAGACGTCCACGGCAACGTGATCAAAAACGCGCTGGCGTAGAGGAGGCATAAACTCCTCGCTTGGCCAAGGGACGGTTTTTTCGTAACTATTTGTCTCGGAATATCGTTTAACTTGTGTTCGGGTTGGCAGGCTTGTGGCTTTAGAAATGAGCATAATCGCTAAAAACGGAGCAAAATCAGTGTTGGCGGTGGCTGTCTTGGGCATTTTATTGTCATCCGTCGAGACCGTGCGATCGATCGAAAACCCGTATTTGACCATCAGTAAACGCAACGCGTTTAACCTCACCAGCGAGCCGCCGCCCGGGCCTAAAACCGCACCCGAGCCTCCGAAAAGCGAGGATATCAAGCTGACCGGGATTTACCGGCACGAGGGCGTGGAACGCGCGGCGCTTGCGCTGATCGATACCAAGAAAAAGGCCGAGCCCCCCAACTACCTGCAATTGGCGGCCGGCGAAAAAAAGGACGGCATCGAGATCGTCTCCATCGACAAGGCAACAGGGAAAGTCACCATCAGGGAGTTTGGCGAACTTCGCAGCCTGAGTTTCGAGGAGGACGCCTTCAAGACCTCGGTGACCAAGGCACCCCGAACCTCCTCGAGAAGTTCCTCCTCCAAGTCATCCAGTTCCAGTGCCGCTGCCAAGAAGGCGGCCGAAATCAGGGCCTCCATCGAAAAGAAACGAGCCGAGGAGGCAGCCAAGCGCTCAAGAGACGGCGGACGATCATCGGGGGATGAGTTGCGGGAGCGCCTCTCCAAAATGTCGGATGCGGATCGGCAACGTCTTCAGCAACAGTTGCGCGAACGCTACAGCAGCCAGAGCCGGGGCGATGGGAGGAGCGACCGTGGCGACCGTGGCGGGGACGGACGCAACCGGGGAGGCGACGGCCGTCGTGGGCGCGGACGGTAGTCTTCATTTTACTTCCATCGGCCAAGCGCTTGGCCAAGCGCGTTTTCTGGTAGGGACGGCTGTCCCAGCCGTCCGCCTCACTAACGATAAAATTGTTTTTAGCGGCGCGCTGGGACAGCACGCCCCACCTCAAGGCCAAGCGACAAAAAAAGCGGAGCCGCTTGGCTCCGCTTTTGGGTAGTTCTGTGATTGATTGGAGTTACTCCGCGATGGCCACTTCGTAAGGTCTGCTGGCCTCGACTTTCGGCAACTCGACCTTGAGCAGGCCATTCTTAAACTCGGCCTTGATCTTTCCGTTCTCGACGCCGCTGCTCAATTGGAACGAGCGGCTGAACTTGCCGTAAGCTCGCTCGTAGCGGTGGCCAAACTCGTTGCTCCCGCTTTGCTCGCTCTTGCGCTCGCCGGTCAGCGTCAGCACGCCTTCCTCCACCGTCAGGTTCACGTCGGCCTTGGTTAGACCGGGCAGGTCGGCGGTCAGCGTGTAGGCGTCGGTCGACTCGACGATGTCCACCGCCGGGCTCCACGTGCCGGCTTGGGTGGCCTTGGCCAAGCTCCCGATTGAGTCGTTGAACAGCGTGCCAAACACATCTTCAAACACATTCAACGGATTCGTATTTCGATTCGTACAAGTCATCATAATCATTTCCTTTCTGTTTTTCGGTTAACGGTTTCTATCGAACCAACTGCCCCTCTTAATGCAAACCACGTGCCAAGCAATTTCGGCAAAAAATGGCCAAAAAACAGGTTAATTCGGCAACGAACAGCAGATAAGGGACATAATGGCACAATTTAAGCAAGGCTGGAATCGGGACAAAATGACCCTATTTTCCCGCTTGGCCAAGGCCTGTTAGTTGCAAATTGAAGCCTCCGGTGTAGGAGCGTCTTGCAGTGCGCTTTACAGCGTCGCGGGTGCGTGGGCATGGTCTCGCCCCGTGAGCTTGGCTTATTTCCTCAGACGCGTGGCGATGCTGGTGCCGTTGGTGCTGGTGATCAGTTTCCTCGCGTTTTGTCTGGTGCGCGTCGCGCCGGGCGGGCCGTTCGACAAGGAACGCGCGCCGGCCTCGCCGGACATTGAGCGCAATCTCAAGGCCAAGTATCACCTCGACGAGCCGATGTGGCAGCAGTACCTGCGATTCGTCGGCGTCGGTTTTGAAAAACGGGACGGCGAGTGGCGGGCGTTCGAGGGCGGCTTGGTGCGGGGCGACTTCGGGCCGTCGCTGAAGTACCGCAACCACTCAGTCAACGACATCATCGCGCAGGGGTTGCCGGTGTCGTTGTCGCTGGGGATGTTGTCGTTTTGTTTCGCGCTTGGCGTTGGGATTCCGCTGGGCGTGTGGACGGCGATCCGGCGGGGGCGCTGGCAGGATCACGTCGGCAGTTTCTTTTCCATTCTCGCGGTGTGCATCCCGGCGTTTGTGATGGGGCCGGTGCTGATTGTATTGCTGGGGATTCGGTGGCCGGTGTTTCCGGTGGGACTTTGGGGCGGGCCGTGGCACGTGATCCTGCCGGCGATCACGCTGGGCACTTACTTCGCCGGCAAAGTTTCGCGGCTGACCCGGGAGGGGATGAGCCAGGCGCTGCAGTCGGACTTCATCACCACGGCGCGGGCCAAGGGCGTGAGCGAGACGGCGATTGTGCTGCGGCACGCGCTGCGCGAAGGACTCCTGCCGGTGGTGACGTACAGCGGGCCACTGCTGGCCGACCTGTTGGTGGGATCGTTCGTGGTGGAAAACCTGTTTCAGATTCCCGGCATCGGGGTGTTCCTCGTGAACAGCTCGATCAACCGCGACTACACGATGGTGGTCGGGCTGGTGATTTTATATTCGGTGATGTTGTTGACGCTGAATCTAGCGGTCGATGCCGTATACGGTTTGCTGGACAAGCGGGTGAAATATGGCTGAGGCAACGCATCAACTTGGCCAAGCGCTGGAAACCGGCGAGTCGCCGAATCGCCGCGCTTGGCTGCGCTTCCGCGACAACCGCCCGGCGGTGGTGGCGTCGGTGTTTCTGCTTGGCCTAATCGTGCTGGCGCTGGCTTGGCCGCTGATCTCGAGCCGGGGCGACCTGCACAGCGAGGCGCAGTTCGCCGCGCCGAGTGGCGGGAGTTGGTTTGGCACCGACGTGCACGGGCGAGACCTGTTCGGGCGCGTGTTGGCCGGGGCGCGGATCTCGCTGATCGTTGGCCTGGTCGGCGCGCTGGTGAGTTTGGTGATCGGTGTGTTGTGGGGTGCGACGGCCGGCCTGCTCGGCGGGCGCTGGGACAACGCGATGATGCGCACGGTGGATGTGCTGTACTCGCTGCCGTCGATCATTTTTGTGATCGTGATTATCACAACGCTGGAGGGAGTCCTGCAGGGTTGGCTGGAGTCGTGGCTAGGCGGCGGCAGCGGCGAGACGGCCCGGATGCTGTTGCTCTACGCCGGCCTGGGCGCGGTGTCGTGGCTGACGATGGCGCGCATTGTTCGCGGTCAGGTGCTGGCGCTGCGCGAGCGGCAATTCGTCGAGGCGGCGCGGTCGCTTGGCCTCGGCACGTGGGCGATTTTGTGGCGGCACATCCTGCCGAACGTCGTCGGGGTGGTGATTGTTTACCTGACGTTGACGCTGCCGGCGGTGATTCTGTACGAGTCGTTTTTGAGCTACCTCGGGCTGGGCATCCAGCCGCCGCGAGCGAGTCTGGGTTCGCTGATCGCGGAGGGCGCGGCGCAGATCAACCCGGTGCGAATTTACTGGTGGATGATCGTGTACCCGGCCGGCTGTTTGGCGGCGCTGCTGATGGCGCTCAACTTCCTCGGCGACGGTTTGCGCGACGTGTTCGACCCCAAAGCCGACAAAGATCGTTGAATAAGCCAAGCGCTTTGCCAACCGGAGGAATTACTTCCCTTCAGCTTTCAATTCTTCACCCGTCTTGGCTTCGTGTTTTCGGAGAAGGTCAGCGATTTCCTTCAGATCGTCGGTACCGTTCATTTCGGCGTACATTTCGGCCGAGTACTGTTTTAACTCTGCTTCACTCGGCATGCCGCCGTGTTTATGGAGGCCTTCAGCGATTTCCTTTGAATAACCGAAACCGTCCATTTCGGCGTCCATTTCTGCAATGTACTGTTTTACCTCTGGGTCCATTTCAGGTTCTTCCATGATGAAATCGTCTGGTGGGAAGAGGTCGGCGGATTTCATGATGACTACGTCTAGTAGTGTTAGTGTACCAATGAAACCGTCCATCTTGAAATTAACATCCGCACCTTTGTCTATGAGGAGTTGAACGGTTTCTTTGTCTCTCGAACTGACCGCTAAACACAAAGGAGTCCGCCCATGCTCGTCCTTGATGTCTACACCCACACCATCAGCCAAGTGTTTTTTGACAGCTTCAACATTGCCTAATTCGGCAGCAAGAAAAATTGAATTTTGCGAGCCGCTTTCGCCCCCATGTTTTTGAAGGAGCGCAGCTATTTCAATGTGTTTGGAAGTGTTAGCAATATCGACTCCGGTATATCCTTCAATTAATTTATGTTTCAGTGGCGCATGTACATCTGCACCTTCGCTAAGCAGCAACTCGACGATGTCCTTATTGCCTCCAAATGCAGCCTGATGCAAAGGCGTCCATCCATCGGTATATTCATTGACATCCGTACCAGCAGCTAAGTGTTGTTTAATTGCTTCAATTTCTCCATAAAATACAGCAGTATCCATTGAAATGTCTGGTGCTTGCGACTTCCCGCACCCCACTAAGAGCATGGCTGCGATTGCTGTGATCAGTAAGTGTTTCATTGGCACAAACGAAGCTCATATTAATTACAAATATATTGCAATAATTTTTTACAGATTCTTTGCTTCCAAGTTTCGGTGTGGGCAAAATTTTGCGCCACCGATTGCGTCACTTGGAAAATTTGAAAGGATTTTTTGAGAGAAGATTCGGTAATTCAAAATTTACCGGGGAAAGAAAAAATGGTCGGGACGGAGAGATTCGAACTCTCGACCTCCTGATCCCGAACCAGGCGCGCTACCAAGCTGCGCCACGTCCCGACCAAAGGGCCGGGCAGTATGCCGAGGGCATGGGTGCTTGGCAAATGGTTTTTCGCAGCCCTTGGTTCACCGTTTTTTTGCGCTGCCGGCGTGCGATCATTGACCCGGGACGATCAAGTCGGTAATGATGCCCGGCCCTATGAACGAGGACATCCGCAATTTACTGGTGCTGCAGGATCGCGACGCCAAGGCTAGCCGGCTTGATGCCGAGCAGGAATCGATCGACCCCGAGCGCGAAAAAACCAGGCGGGACAGCATCCAGACGCAGCAGGTGTTGGATCAAACCAAGCAGGATCATATGCAGTTGGAGGTTCGCCGGAAGGATATGGAGAATGAGGTGGAGTCCAGGAAGGAGCAGATCCTCAAGTTTTCCCAGCAACAGCTCGAGACCAAAAAGAACGTGGAATACCAGGCGCTGGGCCGGGAGATTGACCACACCCGTCAGGCCATCTCGGAAATCGAGGACCGGGAACTGGAGGTGATGGAGGAGCAGGATATATTCAAAACAAAGCTTGCAGAGGCCAGGCGGGTGGCCGAGGAGGCCAAGGCGTCCGAGGCAACAACACTCTCCGACCTCGACGAGCGCGAGAAAAACATTGAAAAGGAACTCGACGAACTGGAGGACGAGCGCGAGGAGCTTGTTTCAAAAATTAACAAGAAAACATACGCACACTACGAGCGGCTGCTCGACACCAAGGGGGGCAGGGTGATCGTGGGCGTGGACCACGGCAGTTGCGGCGGCTGCCACATGAAGTTGCAGGCGCAGGAAATCGTCAACGCCAAGAGCGGGCGCGAGATGGTCACCTGCACAAACTGCGGCCGGCTCATTTACTACACGCGCGAGATGGTCCTGGCCAACGAACTGGATGATTGAGCTGCGGCTTGCTGGAAACTTGTAACCGCCGCCACTTCGGGAACGACTAGTGAGGCAACCGGCAACATGGCTGGGATGGAAAAATAACATCATGAAACTAAACAAGATAATTGGAGTGGCAGCCGCCCTGTTGATCGGGGTGGGGACTGCGTCTGCGAGCCACGCAGACGGTGAAAAAAATCGCGGCCCTCATAAAGGTGTCCACGCCAAGAAAGAAGGCGGAGCAAAAGCTCGCGCCCACCAAGGCGGCAAGAAATTGCAAATCACCCGGAGAGTTGAAAGGATCGGGAAACCGCAATTTGTCCGGAAGATGCAACAAACCAGAAGCCAACAAGGCGGCCCGCCGGCGCACATTCGCGAGATGATGCAGAAGCGCATGAGTGGGGCCAGGGGTGGCAGTCGTGGCCCGCAAGGTGGCCCGCCGGCATTTGTCCGTGAGATGATGCAAAAGCGCATGGGCGGAATCAGAAGCGGTGGACGCGGCCATGGCGGCCCGAAAGTCCGTGGCGGTTCACGCGGCGGTCGTTGCGAGAAATGCGGCGCCGATAAGCGTGGCGTCGACAAGCGCAAGCGCGGTGGCGACAGGCGACGGGGCGGCAGGAAGGAGCAACGCAACAAGCGGGGTCATCGTCATTAACATTTAGCCGCTTGGCCAAGCGCTCCGAACGATTGGCCAAGTTTTGATTTACCGGAGGGCAGGCATGCTCTAAAGCGTGCCTGCCTTTCGTTTGCCGCGAGACGATTTTTTGCAGTGATGATTTTGACAACAAAACAAATGAACTTGGCCAAGGGCTGCCTGGCGCTTGGCCTGTTGGCGTGGATCGCGCCGTGCCTGGCCATGGCGGAGGAAGGGCCGTGGCGCTGGTCCAACCCCCAGCCGCACGGCAACTCCATCCGTGCCATCGCCAAGGGGGACGACTTCTCGATTGAGGTCGGTGACAACGGTTCGATCCACACCAGCCAAAACATGGTGCAGTGGTTCCCCCGCGCGAGCGGAGTGGAGTTGACGCTGCGCGCCGCCGTGTTCTTTAAGGAACAGGCAATCGTGGCCGGCGATGACGGCACGCTGCTTTACAGCGAGAGCGAGGAGCAGTTCGAGCCGGGCGTGTTGGACAAGCCGGCGAGCGGGAACTTTCGCGCCCTGGCGGCCTCGGGCCAGTTGATCGTGGCCGGTGGCGACGACGGCACGCTCTACACCAGCACCGATGGCCGGAAGTGGCGCAGGCGAACCTTCAAATACAGCAACCACATTCACGCGCTGATTTGGACGGGAAACTATTTCGTCGCCGTGGGCGAGGGCGGCCTTGTGGCCACCAGCACCAACGGCAGTTCGTGGACCAAGCGCCAGAGCCGGACCAACCGCGACCTCAATGCGCTGGCCTACGTCAACAAACGTCTCTGGACGGTCGGCGATGACGGTGTCGTGCTGCTCAGTTACAACGAAGGGGTGTCGTGGCTTGCGGCGAGCGCCGGCACTGACAAGAACCTGAACGCCGTCACCGGCACGGCGTCGGAGGTCATCGTTGCTGGCGAGAACGTCGTGCGAAAGGGTGTGCTCGATTTTTTCATGTACTGGGTGGATCTGCTCGGTAACGACGAGGGTGCAAACCCCTCACCGCCACCCGACTGGACCTATTATTGCGCCATTGAGTTGGATGACAAATTCCTGCTCGGCGGCCGAACCGGCATGCTGGTGGACAGCGTGCGCGACGAGGAGGATGACGAGTACCTGTACTGGTTCACCGGCGACGACTCGGTGCGCAACTGGCTTTGGGACATCAACCGGATCGGCGACCTGCTGGTCACTGTGGGCGACCACGCCACGGTGCTGACCAGCCGCGACGGGGTTGCGTGGAACCTCGAGGTCGTGCCCGAGTCGGCGACTGAGTCGATCCTGCTCGGCGTCGGCGGAACCACAAACCTGCTCGTTGCTGTCGGCAACCACGGCCAACTGCTGACCAGCCACAATTCGTGGACCAACGTCGTCACTCAAAACGACCTTGGCCAAGCGGTGACAAACAAGGTCAACACGTTCGGCGTCGTTTGGGAGGCCGCCGATCCCAAGCCGACCGAGAACGACCTGCAGGGCGTGGCCGCGCTCGGCGACACGTGGGTCGTCACCGGTGGCAAAGGCACGGTGTTGACGACGACCGACGGCAAAAAATGGAACAAACATCAGGCACCCACCACCGGCATTCTCACCAGCGTCGAGGCATTCAAGGGCCGTTTCGTCGCCACCGGCGAGGACGGTGTCATTCTCACCTCGCCCAATGGCGCGGAATGGACCGAGCAGACCTCCGGCACGACCGAGTGGATTTATCGCGTGCGCGCGTTCGGCGACCAACTCATCGCCGTTGGCCAAGCGGGAACCATCCTCACCAGCACCGATGGCGACAACTGGGCCAAGCGCGAAAGCGGCACCGGCCTGTGGCTCAACGACATCACCCGAGTCGGCGATACGTGGTACGTTGTCGGCGCGAACGGCACGATGCTGACCAGCCCCGACCTCGAGTCGTGGGAGGCCAAAAGCACAGTCACCGGCTTGTCGCTCTACGGCGCGTTGGCCAACGACGGCCAGTTGCTGTCCGTGGGGCTCGAGGGAATTATTCTGCGAAAAGAAATCGTGCCGCGCACCAGCCCGATTCTGATTCGCTGGGTGCGCACTATTGCCGCTGACGGCGAGATCACGAACAGCTTCGGCTTTCGCGGCTTCCCCGGCCAACGGTTTTCGCTCGACCGCAGCCCGGACTTGAAGACATGGGAGCCGGGGCCGGATCTGGAGTTGCTCGACGGCTCCGGCGTGCTCGAGTACTCAAACACCACCCGCGCGGCGAGCGAGTTTTACCGCGCAAAACTCCGCTGATCATTCTGCGGAGTACCACACAGCCTCAAAAATCATGGAACGCGTTCTCCCTCTCCCCGGCCCTCTCCCGCTGGGAGAGGGAGCCGCGCCACACCAGCCTCGTTTGGCCATGCGCTCCCCTTTTGGTTCCTTCTCCCTCAGGGAGAAGGTGGCCGAAGGCCGGATGAGGGTGAACCGCTGGATGTTTTTTACAACGGCCGATTTTTAAATCGCCGGATTAAAAATCACCCGCCTGGTGTCACGTCAGCCAGCAAGATTTCCATGAGCACCACCGAGTGCGCCGGGACGCGCACGGCGAAAAAGCCGAGTTTGCCGTAAGCCAGTTCCGGTGGAAGATACAGCATCGCGTGGCCGCCTTTTTTCATCAACTTCAATCCCTCGGCAGCGCCCGGCAGCATTTTCGCCATTTCCTTTACCGTGATTTTCAGCGGCGCGGGCCGGGGGTTCACCGAGTCGGCAAACACCCGGCCAAACTCGTTTGCCTCGGAGACCAGCTCCGCGACAAAATGAAATGTGACCGTGTCGCTGTCTTTCACAAACTCGCCGGTTCCCGGCTTGAGTTCCTC
>CAUZVJ010000047.1:0-11792 GCA_963583225.1 Verrucomicrobiia bacterium | reverse complement strand
TCCGCCGCCGGCTTGGCCAAGCGGTGTGGGTCGGCGACAACAACCACTTCTCCCACCGCCTCGTCCGCCGTGGCCACACAAAGCCTCGCGCCGTTCTCGTCCTGCTGCTCATCGCAGCCGCAATCGGTGCGGCAACATTTTTGAAGTGAGCAGTACTACTCGGCGGCGTACACCTCCACTCGCGGCGGGTGAGCGTAGTCATGCCAGAGGCGCTCGAGCAATGCGGCGTCCGGCTTGCCGTCGGTCACGACGAAGCGGTAGCGCGACACGTATTCCTCGCCCGGCTTGATTTCCCAGTCGCCGGTTTGGGAGGGGGCGAAGTTGAAAAACGGCTCGCTCGGGTGGATTCGCATCGGCTGCGGAAAACGGAAGTTGCCCGGGTGGCACAGCACGCCAATGCCGCCCAACTTGCCGCCGGATCGCCCGCCGACGTGGCACCAGCGCGCGCGGGTGGCGTGGCCCTTAATGCGGTCGCTCTCGCCGTTGGCCGTGAGGTAAAAGCAGTTCTCTTTGCCGTCCCAATCCCCATGGCCACGGAAGCCCAGGCCGCCGTAGCGGTATTGCGGGAACAGGATTTTGCTCCCGCCGGCGCAACGCTGCACCGACTCCAGTCCAAACAAATGATACGCCTTCCCGGTGGCATACACCTGCACGCGCCACGTTTCCGTGAGCGCCACTTTTTTAGGTTTTGCAATGAGGTCGACGAACTGGTGAGAACTCGAAAAACCAGCGTGCACCGGGCCGCTCCATTGGCTGTGCAGGCCGGTGAACTCGACCGTGCCGGTGCCTATGCCCATGTTCCAAAAATCCGGCTTGCGGCCCTCGAAAATCGTGTTCGTCCACGGAAACCAAATGCCGTGATGATGCTTGTGGTTGCGCGGGTAGTCATCGGTGATGACGGTGCCGCCCGGCGTCACGACCGGGTGGATGTAGCCGCCCCGGCGATAGATCGGGTCGAGATCGGCGCGCGGCAACTCGCTCTTCTCCGCCTGATAATGCAGCACCGTCCTGTCGCCGATCGTGATCTGCAGCTTGCCGTTTTGCTCGGCCAAGCGGACGGCATTTCCGTGGGTCGGCTTGGCGGTGGGCGCGAGCTTGTAAACAGCCGTCTCGAAGGCGGGGAGTTTGCCGATGATGAACGTGGCCAAGCCGCGGTCGTCCGCTTGGATGGCCACCGCTTTGCCACCGGGGCCGGTGAGTTGCCAATGCGCTTGGTCGGTGTCCGGCATCGAAAACGAAACCGGCGTGTTGCGGCGTGCGTGTTGCCCGGCATCAACGCGGAGTGAGTAGTCGGCCGCCGCCGCTTGGCCAAGTGCCAAGCCAAAGCCAAGCGCCAAAATAAAACCCCGGCGCTTGGCCGGGGTTTTGCAAATCGTTGTTACGGTTTTATTGGTCACTTCACCGTGATAGTGATTTTCTTGGAGATCACTGGCGGGCTGTGGGCCAGATGAATCCAATCGCCAAGCACGAGTTGGAGCGTGTGCTTGCCGGGCGACAGCTCCAGCGTCACCTCGGTCTGGCCACCGCCGAAATGCCGAATGTTATCCGTGGCAATGAGTGGCAGATCCAAGTTCGGCAGCTTGTCCACGTCGATCAACAGGTGATGATGGCCGGTGTTTTCCTTGTCGATGGCGGCCGGGGCGACGCCCATTCCCTTGAGGCCGAAGCGGACTGTGAATTTTTTCTTCACAGTTTTTCCATTTTTAGGAGTGATAATGTACGCCTTGGCACCCTTGGGCGACTTGCGCTTCTCAAGTTTGTCGGCGGCAACCGCAGAAGTGAGCAGGCCACCGAGCATCATTGCTGATAAAACGAATCGGAGTGTCATAGCGGGGGAATCCTCCGGCCAAGGTGGAGTGCTGGCAAGCCGAATCGGCAAAATATTTTCCCGGATTGACTCCGGCTTCTGCCGGTCGTTTGATGGGTGGCGATTCGCTGCATGGCTTTATCCCCGTTTCAACGCCGATTCAAGAGCCGCCGGTCGCGCCGCCTCGATCCTCGTGACAGGGCGTTGCGCGATTGGCGCGGCATCGACGTGAAGGAGTTGGACAAGACGCACGGCAACAAATCGCACAGCGTCGGTGCCGTGGTGAAAAACGTCCTCGGCGCACTTCAACTCGACCGCCGCCGCGCCGAGACAGAGGTGGTGAAAGTGTGGAACCAAACGATCGACCCGACCATCACCGCCCACGCGCAGCCGGTGAAACTCCTGCGGGGCACGATGTTCGTCAACGTGGACTCGAGCGTGTGGCTAGACGAAATTGTGCGCTATCGGCGACACGAAATCCTGCAGCGCATGCAGCACGCCATGGGCCGCGAGATGGTCAAAAAAATCTCATTCCGAATCGGGTGACTCCCGCCCCATTTCACCACTTACTTTTTGAGCAGCGCGGCGGCGAGGCCGTCGACGGTGTGTTCCTTGGCTTTGGCGGCCGGCTTGAGGCCAAGCTCCTTGAGCGCCTTGGTGGTCTCGGGGCCGATCGATGCGAGCTTGAGTTTTGGGTTGTCCGCGCAGCACTTGGCCAAGCCGAAGCGCGCGTCAAAGTTTCTCACCGCTGAACTGCTCGCGAACGTGATCCAGTCCGCGCTGTTTGCTTCAAAATCCTCCGCCGCGCCGTTGCGGTCCGCCGTCTCCGGCTCGGTTTTGTAAAACGCAATGTCGTCGACGATCGCGCCTTTGTCCTCGAGCAACCGGGGCAGCTCGGGGTTGGCCGACTCGGCGCGGGCGAGCAGCACCGAGATGTTCTCGACGTTTTGGGCAGCGAGCATCGCCTTGGCCGTGGCAGCGGCGGTGTACGTCTCCGGCATGAGATCGATGTTGATGTGAAACTCCCGCAGCTTTTTCGCCGTGGCCGGGCCAACGGCGGCGAAGCGGAGGCTGCCGAGGTCGCGCACATCGCGGAACGCCTTGAAAAAATAGTCGAAGAAATGCTCCACGCCGTTGGCGCTGGTGAAGATAATCCAGTCGTAACTGCCGATGCCGGTGATGGCCTCGATGAGCGACTCGTTGCGGGTCGGCGGCAAGATTTTAATCGTGGGAATTTCGAGCACTTCCGCACCGAGTTCGCGGAGTTGCCCTGACAATTTTCCGGCCTCCCGGCGATTGCGGGTGACCACGACGCGCTGCCCGAAGAGCGGCCGGTTTTCGTACCAGTTCAGCGTGTCGCGCAGGGTCGATACACTGCCAATGATCGTCACCGCCGGCGCTTTGAAATCGGCCTTGGCCACTTTGTCGGCGAGGGTGCCCAGCGTGGCGGTGATCGTCTGTTGCCGGCCCATCGTGCCCCAGCGAACCATCGCCGCCGGCGTGTCGGCGGGCAGGCCGTTGGCTTCGAGCGCGGCGGCGATTTTGCCAATCCGCTCGACACCCATCAGCAGCACTTTCGTGCCCGGTTCGCGGGCAATGCGTTCCCAGTCCAGCGCGCTTTCGTCCTTGTCGGGATCTTCGTGGCCGGTGATGACGGTGAAGCTCGAGCAATGCTCGCGGTGGGTCAGCGGAATGCCGGCGTAACTCGGCGCGGCAATGATCGACGAAATGCCCGGCACGACCTCGAACGGCACGCCGTCGCGGTGCAAGCCGGCCGCCTCCTCGCCGCCCCGTCCGAAAATATACGGGTCGCCGCCCTTGAGCCGCACGACCGTCTTGCCGGCCTTGGCTTTCTCGGCGAGCAACTGGTTCAACTCCTCCTGCGGGATGGCTCGATCGCGCGGGCGTTTGCCGCCGAAGATGACCTCCGCCTCATCCGGCGCGAGTGCCAGCAACTCGCGATTGACCAGCGAGTCGTAAACCACCACGTCCGCACGCCGCAGCAACTCCGCGCCGCGCAACGTGAGCAGCCCGGCATCCCCCGGCCCGGCGCCCACAAGATAAACTTTTCCCGTCAAACCCATGCGCGGTCAGCGTTGCCTCCGCTTGGCCAAGCGGCAAGGAATCATTTGCCGGGCGGCACGATCACCTTCAGCGCGCGCGGCCGCAACGTGATCGTCACCGGCAGCGTGCCGATGAAATCGCCGTCGGCCTGGACGCGCGTTCCGGCCGGGCCGTCGATGGTGAACTCGCTCACGCGATAATGCTCCGCGCCGGGCCAGTCGCCGATCTGCCCAAGCGCCATCGATGTGACGCCGCGCGACACCGAGCCAGGGTTGATGCGCGGGAACACGCACAGGTCGAGCCGGCCGTCGTTAAGCTTCGCGTCCGGGAACAGCACGACCGGCCCGCCGAAAAACCGGCCGTTGCCGACGCACATCCACTCGCCCGTCGCCGAGCCGCCGTCCCATTTTGCGGTCAGCCTGGGCGGCTTGGCCATGAGCGCGGCGAGCGTGGAAAACAGATACGCCAGCGACCCGATTTTTTTCTTGAGCGCAATGCTCACACCGCCGACGGCGTCGGCATCCAGCCCGGCGCCGGCCATTTGGACGAAGCAACGCTCCGCTTGGCCGTCGTCCGTTTGCACCTTGGCCAATGGCAGATCGACGGTCCGCGTCTGGCCATGCCGGATCGTCTCCCAGGCGCGCTTGACCGAGAGCGGGATGCCCAGCTCGCGGGCGAACACGTTCATCGTGCCGAGCGGCAGGATGCCGAGTTGCGCTTGGTCAAGCCCGTCGCGCTCCTTGGCCAAGCCGTTGACGACTTCGTTGACCGTGCCGTCGCCGCCGGTGGCGACGATGGTTTTGTAACCGTCGCGAATGGCCTTCGCGGCGAGGTCGGTCGCGCTGCCGGGCGCGGTCGTCTCGAGCAGCATGCATTCATTTTGCAGTTGGCCAAGCGACTCGCGAAAGCGCTGCGCCTTGTCGCCACGGGCGGTGGGATTAAAAATCAACGCGATGGACGGCTGGCTCATGGCGGGCGTTACTCGCTTGGCTCGGGCAGCGTCTGGCCGCCGCTGACGAGAAACATCACCGCCATGCGAACGGCGAGGCCGTTGGTCACTTGGTCGAGGATGGTCGAGCGCGGGTCGTCGGCGATCTCGCTGTCGATCTCGACACCGCGATTGATTGGGCCGGGGTGCATGACGATGGCGTCCGGCTTGAGCCGGGCGAACCGCTCGTTCGTCAGCCCGAAGAGCGACCGGTATTCGCCGATGCTCGGGAAGGCGGAGAGCCGCTGGCGCTCGTGCTGGATGCGGAGCAAATTGACGATGTCAGCGTCGGCGAGGGCGTCGTCGATGTTGTGTGTCACGCGGCAACCCATCTGCTCGAAGATGCGCGGGACGAGCGTCGGCGGGCCGCAGAGCGTGACGTTCGCGCCGAGCTTGGTCAGCGCCCAAATGTTCGAGCGGGCCACGCGGCTGTAAAGAATGTCGCCAAGAATGGTGACGTTGAGGCCGCGCACGTCGCCCTTGTTCTCGAAAATAGTGAAGGTGTCGAGCAGCGCCTGCGTGGGGTGCTCGTGCGCGCCGTCGCCGGCGTTGATGACGCTGCAGTCGACCACCCGCGACAGCAGGTGCGGCGCGCCCTCCGCGCTGTGGCGGACGACGATAATGTCGGCGCTGAGCGCCTCGAGCGTCTTGCCGGTGTCCCGAAGCGTTTCGCCCTTGGTGAGCGACGACGTCTCGGCGGTGAAGTTGATCACGTCGGCGTTAAGCCGCATGGCGGCCAGCTCGAAACTGATGCGCGTGCGGGTGGACGGCTCGACGAAAAGATTGATCACCGTGCGTCCGCGCAGGGCCGGCACTTTTTTGATCGTACGCTCACCGACCGCCTTGAAGGCGCGAGTGGTGTCGAGGATGACGCGAATCTCGTCGGCACTCAGCGACTCAATGTCGAGCAGATGTTTGCGGGTCCAGTTCATTCGTTGGGGCTGATGGATTGCAGTGTGACCGTGTCGTCGCCGCCGGTCTCGCAGAGGGAAACTTCGATGCGTTCATCGAGCGCGGTGGGGACGTTTTTGCCGACGAAGTCCGGCTTGATCGGCAGCTCGCGGTGGCCGCGATCGATCAGCACCGCGAGCTGGATACGGCGCGGGCGGCCAAGGTGATGCACGGCGTCGAGCGCGGCGCGAACGGTGCGTCCGTTGAACAGCACGTCATCGACGAGCACGACCGTTTTGCCCTCGACATCGAACGGCACCTCGGTCGGCTGCACACTGACGATGCCGCGCTGGCTGATGTCATCGCGGTGCATGCTGACGTCGAGCACGCCAAGCGGCGCGTCGTGCCCCCAAATACCGGCGAGCAACTTGGCCAAGCGCCCGGCCAAGTGAACGCCGCCGCGCTGGATGCCGATCAGCCCGACGCTTGCGCTGTCGGCGTTGGCCTCGGCGATCTCGTGCGCGATGCGGGTGAGGCCGCGCTGGATCGCGTCGGCATCGAGGATTAGTTTTTCGTCAGCCATGGCAAAGAGTGTGGGCACAAAAAAACGAACCGGCGCCGATCGCGCGGATTCGTATCGTCCAAAGTTGTCTCGTCAGTTTTCGCATGTCCCTTGGCGACCTCACAGGATCGCTTTAAAGGAAACGTGGCGCCGGATTATTTCCCGGCAGCTTGGCGGCTCTTCCGCCATTTCGTGCGGTGGTTGAGGACCCAGTCCATCAACGCCCGCTCGAAGCCAATGTCGCGACCGAGCCTCTCGGATTCAAGCCATTTGTGCCGCAGCACCTCCTCCCGCTCGGCAAGATATTGCTGATAAAGCGACGATTTCTCGAGGAGGGCGTCGGTCGATTTGTCTTTCTCGTCACCCATGGCTCACTTTTCCGACCGGCGAAACGTAGCATCGTCGACGCCGGGCGCAACCCCTTTCACGCAGCTTGGCCCGTGCCAAAAGCGTTGCCTCCGCTTGGCCAAGCGGGGATGCTCGCCCGCCCATGCTCAACGGCAAAATCGATCTGCGAAGCGACACGATCACCCAGCCCGACGCCGCGATGCGCGAGGCCATGGCCAACGCCGTCGTCGGTGACGATGTGCTGGGCGACGACCCGACCGTGCAGGAACTGGAACGGCACACGGCGTCATTGCTCGGCAAAGAAGCGGCGGTGTTCGTGCCGTCCGGGACGATGGCCAATCAGTTGGCGATCCGCTCGCTCACGCGGCCCGGCGATGCGATCGTGCTCGACGGCAACGCACATATTTACTGCTACGAAGCCGGCGCGCCGGCGGCGTTGGCCGGAGTGCAGGTGAGCCTGCTCGATGGCGAGCGCGGGCAGTTCACCGCCGCGCAACTCGAGGCCGTGTTGCCGCCGAGGGACGATCACTTCGCGCAGCCGAGTTTGGTTTGCATCGAGAACACCCACAACCGAGGCGGCGGCAGCGTCTGGCCGCTGGAGCAAATCGAATCGGTGGTGGCGGCGGCTCGCAAGCGCGGCTTGGCGTTGCACCTCGACGGCGCGCGGCTGTGGAACGCCTCGGTGGCGAGCGGCGTCAGCGAGGCGGAGTACGCCAGTTATTTCGACACGGTGAGCGTCTGTTTTTCGAAGGGGCTCGGCGCGCCGGTTGGCTCGATTTTGGCCGGGTCGGCGGATGTGATTGCCAAGGCTCGATTTTTCCGCAAGCAACAGGGTGGCGCGATGCGGCAGGTCGGCATTCTCGCCGCCGCCGCAGCGTACGCGCTGGAGCACAACCGCGATCGCCTGACCGACGATCACGCAAACTGCCGCGCACTGGCCGCCGCCTTGGCCAAGCTGCCCGGGCTCGAGGTCGATGCCGGTGGCGCGGAGACGAACATGCTGTTCATAGGCACCGGCGAACGCGATGCCGCCGCCTTGGCCAAGCGGCTCGACGAGTCGGGCATCCGGCTGCTCGCCACCGCCCCGCACACCCTCCGCGCCGTGACGCACTTGGCCGTCACGGCCGGGGAGATTGGCCAAGTGATCGCCGCCTTCGAGCAGTTACCCTGATCTTGGCCAAGCGGGGCTTATGCGGGCTGTGGATATCTTCCACTCGACCGCGTTGGGTGCGGCGACTAACGTTTGCGCGTGCCAAAAGAGGCGAAACTCACCCCGATGATGGCCCAGTACCGGCAGTGCAAAAGCCAACTGCCGGCTGGGACGATTCTGCTGTTTCGGCTCGGGGATTTTTACGAGATGTTTTTCGAGGATGCGCAGGAGGCGGCCGGCATTCTCAACGTCGCGCTGACCAAGCGCGGCGACATGCCGATGTGTGGCATCCCCCACCACGCCACCGGCAACTACCTCTCCAAGCTGCTCAAGGCCGGGCGCAAGGTGGCGATCTGTGACCAGGTAGAGACGGCCAAGCCGGGGCAACTGGTCAAGCGCGAGGTCACGCAGATCCTCAGCCCGGGCGCGCACTTCGATGAGCGAATGCTCGAGGCGGGGCGGAATAATTTTCTCGTCGCTGTGAGCGTGTCCGGCGGCAAGTTCGGCGTGGCGGCGATCGATTTGACGACCGGCGATTTCAAGGTCGCCGAGTTGGAAAACGAAAACGCGATGCTCGCCGAGCTGGAGCGGCTCAACCCGGGCGAGGTGATTTACGCGGAGGAATCGCAGCGGCTCGCCGCGCTGATCGGGCCGAGTGTCAGCGTGCTCAACGGCTACGACGGCTGGGTGTTCGCGCTCGAGACGGCGGAGTTCACGCTGAAGGATCATTTCAAGGTCGCCGCGCTCGACGGCTTCGGGCTGAAGGGCCGCACGGCGGCGATCGGCGCGGCCGGCGGCGCGCTGCATTACGTCAGCCAGCATCTACGGCGCGACGTGGCGCACTTTACTCGGCTCGCGTTTTACGAGGTGGCCGACTACCTCGTGCTCGACGCCGCGACGCTCAAGCACCTCGAGATCCTCGAGCCGCTGCATCGCCAGGGGGCCAAGCCGGCAACGCTTTACGCCGCGCTCAACCGCACCTTGACGCCGATGGGTGCACGGCGCCTGCGCGACTGGCTCTCACAGCCGCTCTCGTCGGTCGAGACGATCCGGCGGCGGCAGACGGCGCTTGGGCAGTTCATCCACAACAGCCCGGCGCTGGATCGGTTCCGCGACAGCCTGAAGGAAATTCGCGATCTCGAGCGGACGATCAGCCGGTTGAGCATCGGCTCCGGCAACGCCCGCGACTTGGTGCAGTTGAGCGGCGCGCTTGGCCAATTGCCAGCGCTGCGCGGCATGATCGCCAAGGTGCAAAGCGCCGTCGACCCCATCGCGCCGACGCTGAGCGAGGAAATTTTCGACGATGCCGAGCCGGACGGCCCGCCGCCGTTGTTGAGCGAGCTGGGTGGCCAACTGCATGAGCTGCCCGAGGTGACCAACCTGATTTCACGAGCGATCGCCGATGACCCACCGATGGCGCTCAAGGACGGCGGCATCATCCGCGAAGGCTTCGACCCGGCGCTCGACGAACTCCGCAGCGGTGCCACCGAGGGTAAGGACTGGATCGCCCAGCTCCAAAAAGACGAGTCGGAAAAAACCGGCATCACCTCGCTCAAGGTGCGGTTCAACTCCGTGTTCGGTTATTTCATCGAGGTAACCAAGACAAACCTCGACAAGGTGCCTGAGCATTACATGCGTAAGCAGACGCTGGCCAACGCCGAACGCTTCATCACTCCCGAGCTGAAGGAGATGGAGGGGAAAATCCTAGGCTCGGAGGAGCGCAGCCAAAAGCTCGAGTACGAGTTGTTCCAGCGCGTGCGCGAGCAGGTGCTCCAGTCGCTGCGGCAGATTCAGCAAATCGCCACGGCGCTGGCGCAGCTCGATGTGCTGGCCGGTTTCGCCGAGGTCGCGCGGCTGCACGGCTACGTTTGCCCAGAGGTGCGCGACGAGGGCATGCTGCAAATCGACGAGGGCCGCCACCCCGTGCTCGAGCAGGCGATGGTTGGCGAGCCGTTCGTGCCAAACGACACACAACTCGAGAGCGACAGCCAGCAAATCGCCGTCATCACCGGCCCGAACATGGCCGGCAAAAGCACGTACATCCGGCAGGTGGCACTGCTGGCGTTGCTGGCACACACCGGCTCGTTTCTGCCGGCCAAGCGCGCGCGGGTGGACCTGGTGGACCGTATCTTCACCCGCATCGGCGCGAGCGACGACCTGTCGCGTGGCCAATCGACCTTCATGGTTGAGATGACCGAGACGGCGAACATTCTCAACAATGCCACCGACCGGAGCTTGGTCATACTCGACGAGGTCGGGCGCGGCACGAGCACGTTCGACGGCTTGAGCCTGGCGTGGTCGATCGTCGAGCATCTGCACAACCAAGTTGGCGCAAAGACGCTCTTCGCGACGCATTACCACGAGCTGACCGAGCTGGCCGACCGACTGCCGCGCCTGCGCAACTTCAACGTCGCCGTTCGCGAGTGGAACGAACAGATCGTGTTCCTGCACAAGATCGTCGAGGGCGGCGCGGACAAGAGCTACGGCATCCACGTCGCGCGCCTGGCAGGCGTGCCCAAGCCGGTCATCGAGCGGGCCAAGGCCATCCTGCGCAACCTCGAGGAGACGGAACTTTCTCCCGACGGGGAGGCGCGCTACGTCTCGCGGCAGAGCGTCGAGCGAGAAAAACTCCGCCGGATCGAGCCCGCGCCGCAGTTGGACCTCTTCGCGGGCCAATGATGCCTTGACCCAAGCCGTGCGCTTGGCCAAGCTGCGCGGCCCGCTCGGAGAGATGGCTGAGTGGTTGAAAGCGCTCCCCTGCTAAGGGAGTATAGGTTAACGCCTATCGAGGGTTCGAATCCCTCTCTCTCCGCCACTTCTTTTTCACCCGCCAACGCCGCCAATCACCCTCCGCACAGCTTGAGGAACTTGGCTTCGTCGAGGATGGGGATTTCGAGGGACTTGGCCTTGGCCAGCTTTGAGCCGGCCTTTTCGCCGGCGAGGAGGTAGTCGGTTTTTTTGCTGACGCTGCCGGTGGTTTTGCCGCCATTGGCCTCGATCTTCGCCTTGGCCTCGTCGCGACTCATCGTCGGCAGCGCGCCGGTGATGACGAAGGTTTTCCCGGCGAACACGCCGCCGCCGCTTGGCCTGCCGCCCTGCGGGTCAATGCCGAGCCTGTCCAGGCGCTCGACGGTGGCGCAGCCAGTCTCGGACGCGAACCAATCGAGCACGGAACGCGCCACCGACGGGCCGATCTCGGTCGTGTAGTTGGGCGGGTGGTCGCCGTTTTCCTTCGTGATCTTCGCTAAACCAAGCGACTCCAGGCGGCCTAGCAACTCGCGGATTTCTGAAACCAGGCTCGTGTACAACTGTTCGCGCCCGGCCTTGTCGGCGTCCGAATTCGGGCGGTTTTTTCGCGAGCGCGGATTGATCCGAACCGTCTCAGCAACCTTTTCGTCGAGCGCGATGACCTCGTGGAGCAGCGGCGACTCGGCGACGGCTTGGAGGTTGTCGTGAAACTTGGCCAGGCTGCTGGCGGTGGTGCGGCCCATCTCCGGGATGGCCAGCGCGAACAGCCAGCGGTCGAGCCCCATGTCGCGCGCGCGCGCGACCGACTCGACGAGCTTGGTAGCGTTTTTCTCGCCGAACACCCGCGGCTCATCGTCGGTACCGAGATTGAGCGGGCCGAGTTGCTCGATGCTGAGGCCGAACAGGTCAAGCGGCTCGCTGGCTAGGCCACGCTCGACGAGCTTGTCGGAGACGATGTCGCCGAGGCACTCAATGTCGAGCGCGGTGCGGGCGGCAAAATGCTCGAGCCGCTGCGCCGCCTGTGCTGGGCATTGCGTGTTGATGCAGCGCCACGCGACGAACGACTCATCCTTGCGGATTTCGCCGCCGCACTCGGGGCATCGGCCGCCGGTGGCGCTCTGCATGTCGAACGGCTCGGCGCCGGTCGGCCGCAGTTCCTTCACCACGCTGATGACGCCGGGGATGACATCGCCGCGTTTCTCGATGAGAACCGTGTCGCCGACGCGGATGTCCT